>JAFWCS010000075.1 GCA_017534365.1 Clostridia bacterium
CGTCGTGGCCCCGCTCATGAGCGTCATGCCGAACATCAGCACCGCAAAGCCCATCATGACCGAACCGATATTCTTGGTGCGGTCTTTTTTTGACGCCATGATCAGGATGATGCCGATCAGCGCGACCAGCGGGGAGAAGGAGGTGGGCTTGAGCATTTTCAGCAGGAAATGCTCGCTTTCGATGCCCGCAAGGCTCAGAATCCAGGCGGTCAGCGTCGTGCCGATGTTGGAGCCCATGAGCACGCCGATGCACTGCCCGAGCTTGAGCAGGCCGGAGTTGACAAGGCCCACCAGCATCACGGTGACGGCCGAGGAGCTCTGCACGATCGCGGTGATGATCGTGCCGAGCGCGAGGCCCTTGATGGGCCTGTCCGTCATCTTGCGCAGGATGGCTTCCAGTTTGCCGCCGGCCACGCGTTCGAGCGCGCCGGACATCGTGCTCATGCCGAACAGGAAAAACGCCAGTCCGCCGAGCAGGGTGAAAATATCAAAAACAGTCAATCGACGATCCCTCCGAGTCGGTGATAATAAGATGTAATAATACTATAGCCGAGAATGCGCAAAAATGCAACCGGTGACGGGAATTTTTTTGCATAGAAGCCGCCGCGGCGGATTATAATAAAAACGGAGCCGACGCCGCCGGCTCCGCAGTGCGATGATTATTTGGAACGTTCAGAGAGCATCTTTTCTGCCGCTGCCTTCTCAACGCAGACGCAGAGGATCTCGACCGCCTTGCAGAGCTCATCCCGCGAAGGGAAGGTGGGGGCAATGCGGATATTTTTGTCGGCGGGATCCTTGCCGTAAGGGTAGGTTGCGCCTGCTCCGGTGAGGGTCACGCCGGCAGCCTTGCACAGGGCGACCGTGCGCTTTGCGCAGCCGTCCGGCACGTCGAGGCTGATGAAATAGCCGCCGTTCGGCTTCGTCCAGGCGGCGATCCCGGTCAGGTTCGCTTCAAAAGCGTCGAGCACGGCTTCAAAATTCGGCACCAGCAGCGCCTGGTGCTTTTTCATATGCGCCAGAATGCCGTCGAGGTTTTTGAAATAGCGCACGTGGCGCAGCTGATTGACCTTGTCGTGGCGGATGATCTGGATCTTCATGCGCTCCAGAATGGCGGCGACGTTGGCCTTGGAGGCGGCAAGCGCGGCGACGCCGGCGCCGGGGAAGGAGATCTTGGAGGTGGAAACGACCTCGATGAAGTGATCCTCCGTGCCGTATTCCCGCGCAGTCTCAAAGATATTCAGCAGCCGGTCGGGCGTGTCGGTCAGATGGTGGACGCAGTAGGCGTTGTCCCAGAACACGCGGAAATCCTTCGCGGCTGGCCGGAGCGCGGCAAAGCGGCGCACCGTTTAGTCAGAGAAGGTGTAGCCGGTCGGATTGGAATACATCGGCACACAGATCAGACCCTTGACCGCGGGATCCTGCACACAGGCCTCCACGGCGTCCATATCCGGGCCGTCCGCATGCATGGGGATGGCGATCATTTCGATGCCGAAGTGCTCAAGGATCGCAAAATGACGGTCGTAACCGGGCACGGGGCAGAGGAATTTCAGCTGGCCCTGTTTGCTCCACGGCGTGTCGCCCGCGCCGAAGGTCATGAACTGCGCGACCAGATCATACATGATCGCCAGGCTCGAATTGCCGAAAATGATCACGTTTGCGGGGTCGACGCCCATCAGCTCGGCAAAGAGCGCCCGGCATTCGGGGATACCCTCCACCAGACCGTAGTTGCGCGACTCCGAGCCGTCGGGGA
>JAFWCS010000076.1 GCA_017534365.1 Clostridia bacterium
AGCAAATAGAAATAGAGAAATCAGATGCTTTATTAGAAAAAATAGAAGAAGGTAAAAATATTGCTTTAGTTTCTGATGCTGGAACTCCAGGAATATCTGATCCAGGTGGAATATCACTATCGGTTCCTCAAAAACATCATGGGCATGTGGCTGCTGCAGAGCATTCGCAAAAACCTGAATAAGCAATATACCTATGATGAAATGATGGAGATGGCGCAGAAGAGCAGCTTCAGAACCACCTTCGACTGCAACGATCCCTCCCTGCTCGCGCCGGAGAATATGATCGAAGCCATCCGCGCGCTGCTCGGCGCGCCGGCGCTACCGCTGGGCGACGTGCTCAGCAGCGTCTATCATTCCCTTGCGCATTCCTATGACCGGGCGATCCGCGAGATCGAAACGCTCAGCAACAAGACCGTGCGCCGCATTCTGATCGTCGGCGGCGGGAGCAAGGATCGTTATCTGAACGCGCTGACCGCGACCGTGACCGGCAAGCCGGTCTACACCGGTCTTTCGGAGGCGACGGCGCTGGGCAACCTGCTCTCCCAGATCATGCAGGATACCGGCTGCACCCTCGCAGAGGGCCGCGCGCTGATCGCGGAGTCCTTCCGTATCCGCTGCGAAGCGACGCCGGAATGATCGCGTCCGAAGCAAACGCGCCGTCGGGATTTCCCTCTTTTTTCCTTTGTGGAACTCTCACAAATATATCTTAAAAAATTGTGAAAATAATCAAAAAACCCTTGATTTTTCAGTAAATGTATGATAAGATACGAACGAAAACAGGAAAAACGTCGGTTTTAAAATGTGGTTTTGCCGATTATACAGATCGTATATTTTTCGCACAGAATCATTTTAAAATTGTATAATTTCGCTTATAATGTGGGAGGCTACTATGAGAATCAGAACGCAAGCACTGGGGAATCGAAACATCGTGGGCGCAAAGGTGGAGGCGCGCCGCAAGGCCATGAATATGAAGCAGAAGGATCTGCTCCTGCTCCTGCAGATCAAGGGCCTTGACATCAACGCCTCCGGTCTTTCCAAGCTCGAGGGTCAGCTCCGTTACGTGACGGATTTTGAGCTGAAGGCGCTGTCGGAAGCGCTGGAAATGAGCGTCAACGAGCTGCTTGGGATCGAAGACTGATTTTCAACCTCATTGCAATCATCAAAGAAGCTGCGTCGCAGGATGCGGCTTCTTTTTTCTGTCCGCCGCAGTTTTATCTTGACGGCGGGCAACGGGTTTGATAGAATAAGATCATACTAATTTAAAAAAGGATGTGTCGACATGGCAACGATCAATCTGAAAGAAACCGCGCTTGGCATCGAGCTCGGCTCCACGCGCATCAAGGCGGTCCTGATCGACCGCACGCACACGCCCGTCGCCTCTGGCAGCTACGACTGGGAAAACAGATATGAAAACGGCGTCTGGACCTATCCGCTCTCCGAAGTGACGCAGGGGCTGCAGGGCGCGTTTGCCGCGCTGAAGGCGAACGTCGCCGCAAAATTCGGCGTCCAGCTCACGACCGTCGGCGCCATCGGCATCAGCGGCATGATGCACGGTTATCTCCCCTTTGACGCGCAGGGCAAGCAGCTTGCTCCCTTCCGCACCTGGCGCAACACGATCACCGGCCGGGCGGCGGCGGAATTGAGCGACCTGTTTAATTTCAACGTCCCGCAGCGCTGGAGCGTTGCGCATCTCTATCAGGCCATGCTTAACCGCGAGGCGCATGTGCCGCAGATCGCCTGCATCGAAACGCTCGCCGCCTATCTGCACTGGCAGCTGACGGGCGAGCGCGTGATCGGCATCGGCGAAGCCTCCGGCATGTTTCCCATCGATAGCGCCGTCAAAGATTATGACGCCGCCATGCTCGCTGCGTTCAATCAGCGCGCCGCCGAGATCGGCTATCCGGTCGATCTGGCCGCGCTCCTGCCGCGCATCCTGCCCGCCGGCGCGCATGCCGGCACGCTGACGGCGGAGGGCGCGAAGCTGCTCGACCCGGCCGGCGATCTGCAGCCCGGGATCCCGCTTTGCCCGCCCGAGGGCGACGCCGGCACCGGCATGGTCGCAACGAACTCCGTGGCCGTGCGCACGGGCAACATCTCCGCCGGCACCTCGATTTTCCTCATGGCCGTGCTGGATCACGCGCTCTCCGGCCGCTACGAAGCCATCGACATGGTCACAACGCCGACCGGCAAGCC
>JAFWCS010000077.1 GCA_017534365.1 Clostridia bacterium
ACGTCTCACTTTTCAGTTTTTCCGCCGTGTCGGCGGTGACGAGCGCGTCGATGATCTCATCCAGGTCGCCGTTGATCACGGCGTCCAGCTTATAAAGCGTGAGCCCGATGCGGTGATCCGTCACACGGCTTTGCGGAAAATTATAGGTGCGGATGCGCTCGCTCCGGTCGCCGGAGCCGACCTGCGCGCGGCGTTCGCCGGCGATGGCGCTTTGCTGTTTTTGGCGCTCCGCCTCCAGGATCTTTGCGCGCAGGATCTTCATGGCGCGATCCTTATTCTTATATTGGCTGCGTTCATCCTGGCATTCCACCACCGTGCCCGTGGGCAGGTGGGTGATCCGGATGGCGCTTTCGGTTTTGTTGACATGCTGGCCGCCGGCGCCGCCGGAGCGGAAGGTGTCGATCTGCAGGTCGGTCGGATTGATCTGCACGTCGACTTCTTCTGCCTCGGGCAGGACGGCCACAGTGGCTGCCGAGGTCTGGATGCGGCCCTGGCTCTCCGTTTCCGGCACGCGCTGCACGCGATGGACGCCGCTTTCGAATTTGAACCGGGAATAGGCGCCCTCGCCGGCGATGGTGAAGCTGATCTCCTTCCAGCCGCCGAGCTCAGTCGGGTTTTCGTTGAGCACCTCGAGCCGCCAGCCCTTGCGCTCGGCATACATGGAATACATGCGAAACAGCACGCCCGCGAACAGCGCGGCCTCCTCGCCGCCGGTGCCGGCGCGGATCTCAACGATCACGCTGCGCTCGTCGTTGGGATCGCGCGGGAGCAGCAGGCGCTTGAGCTCCTCCTGCCGATCCTCGGCGTCTGCCCGCGCGGCGCTCAGTTCCTCCTGCGCCAGCGCGCGCAGCTCGGCGTCTTCGCCTTCGCTCTCGAGCATCGCCTGCGCCTCGGCTGCCTGCGCGAGCGCGGTCTTATAGGCGCGGAAGGCCTCGATGATCGGCGTGAGCGTTTTGAACTCCCGCATCAGGTCGCGGTAGCGCGCGGGATCCGCCGCCGTGTCGCTCTGACACAGCAGCGTGTTGACGGTTTCGAACCGCGCCTCCACCTGTTCCAGCTTTTCCAGCATGGGTCATTCTTCCTCCCGCAGGATCTTTTTGATGTTCTTCTCGATTTTGACGCGCGGCGCCATGACCTCTCGGCCGCAGCCGGCGCAGCGGATCCGGAAATCCGCGCCGATGCGCAGCACGACAAACCGGTTGCCGCCGCAGGGGTGCGGTTTTTTCATCAGCAGCGTATCGCCCACACGCACGTCCATGCGCGGATCCTCCTTTTGCGTGATATTATAGTATACTATATCACAAAAGATGCGAAAAGTATACTGCAAACCGATGAATTTTTTGCGCGGCAGGCTGCATATACTGAAACAAACGGAATGTTTCCGCATGATTTCAACCCGGAAGGAACGCAGATATGGATCGAACAGTTTTTCAGCCGGAGGGCCGGCTGCTGCATACGGCGGAGAATCAGCGGCGCTGCGCCGGGCCGGCCGCGCTGCGCGAGGCTTTTATGGAGGGCGCTGTGCTGGAGGGGCGGGTGCTGCGCTGCGACGCGGCGCATGACCTGCATGTGGAGCTTGGCTGCATGCGCGGATTGATCCCGCGCGCGGAGGGCGCGATCGGCGTCGCCGAGGGCCGGGTGCGGGATATCGCGCTGATCTCGCGGGTCAACAAGCCGGTGTCCTTCATTATCACCGGCTTCACACAGACCGCGGAAGGCGAGCCGCTGGCTCTGCTCAGCCGCAGGCGGGTGCAGGAGGCCTGCCTGCGGGATTATATCGCCGCGCTTTCGCCCGGCGACGTGATCCCGGCGACCGTGACGCATCTGGAGGGCTTCGGCGCGTTCTGCGACGTCGGGGCGGGCGTGAGCGCGCTGCTGCCGATCGACAGCATTTCGGTTTCACGCATCCCGCATCCCGGCGCAAGATTCACCCAGGGCCAGCAGATTCTCGCCGTGGTGCGGGAGATCGACGCCGACAGGCGGATCACACTGACGCACAAGGAGCTGCTCGGCACCTGGGAGGAGAACGCCGCGCTGATGGAGACGGGCGAGACGGTGCCGGGGATCGTGCGCTCGGTGGAGAGCTACGGCGTCTTCGTGGAGCTGACGCCGAATCTGGCCGGCCTCGCGGAGCGCGCGGAGGGCGTGCGCGCCGGGGACCACGCGGCGGTCTATATCAAAAGCATGCTGCCGCAGAAGATGAAAATCAAGCTGATTCTCGTGGATGCCTTTGCCGCGGAGTATCCGCCCGCGCCGCCGCACTATTTTATCCGGCAGGGGCATATCGACCGCTGGTGTTATTCCCCACCCGGATGCGGCAGAAAAATCGAAAGTGTTTTTTGAAAAAACGTCCCCTCCGGCCAATAAACGGAGGGGACGGCGTCTGTTTCGGTTCTGTTACACGTTATCCTGCGAATAGGCGAAGAAATCCGCCGGGAACCACTGCTGCGCGAAGGCGGGCAGCAGCTCTTTTTCTTTGCAGAACGGCGAAGTGATCAGGCGCGTGGCCGTGTGCTGGTCGAGCGTGAGCGCCGGAGCATCCTGCGTTTCGGTGACGGTCACGCGGTTGTCCTGCACCGTGATGCGCAGCTGCTCGTCGCCGCGGTCGCCGTGAATCAGCAGCACGATCTCGCCGTCGCAGAGCCTGGCGTGCGTCGCTTTCAGGCGCAGGAAGGCCTGCGTGAAGCGCTTGAAATTGAGGATACAGACCATTTCGGCGTGGGAGATCTCGCTCCAGCCGCAATGGCGCGCCATATAGTCCGCGGCAGCCGTATCGAAGGGCGGCACTTCAAAGGAGACGCTATCCTTGCCGGCCACGTCCATCGCGCACAGGCAGACGTCGATCAGATCCTCCGGATCCGCCGCCTTCAGCTCCTGGATGCCGCCGAATTTCTGCTTGACGAAATAGCCGACGAACGCCTCGCCGCGCGTAACGACGTAGGGTACGCTGCGCCAGGAGCAGAGGATATCATACAGCGCCTCGGGCGCGCGGACCATGCGCATGGGTCCCTGATTATAAAGCAGCGCAATGCCGGCAAGCGCGTCGGCATCCTCCGCCGTTACCGGCCGGGCGACGGCGTCGGTCTGATAATCGCGGCCCTTGATGTGGGCGATGTTGCGGCGGTCGATGCCGAAATGCAGGCTCTGACCGCCGGGCTCGTAGCCGAAATAGCCGTAGCGCTGCCGGTGGCCGCCGAGCAGGGAATAATCCGTGCCGTCCGCCGCCATTTCTTCCAGCGCGCGCTGCATGAGCAGGATCATATAGCCTTTGCCGCGCGCGTCCGTCGCAACGGCGACGTTGCCGATGCCGCCCACGCGCAGGGTCTCGCCCGCGACCTGCATCTCAAACGGATACAGGCCGATGGCCGCTTTGATCTCACCGTCCTCGGCAACGATCAGGTTGTGCTCCGCCGGGGCGTATTCCTCCTTATAAAGCTTGGGAAGCAGCGTGAGAAAATCGCGCTGGGTTTCGGGTTCGTCCTCCGCAAAGAAGACCTCGTCCAGCATGGCGAGCAGCGCTTCCCGCTGCGCGGCGACGCCGTGACCTTGATAAAGCTCCATACTCTCTCTCCTTATTTCAGTTTCATGAAGTCGTCATAATTGAGCACGCGATAGCCCGCGGCATTTTTGCGGGCGGCTGCGCGTTTGCGCGCCCTGCGGAACAGGATGATCAGCGCGATGATCACCGCGATCGCGAAGAAGCGGAAGATCCAGGAGGACAGCAGCTTGCGCGCGGAGCTGCCGATCAAGGCGAATACGCTCAGCTTCACGTCTGCGCTCGCCACCAGATCGATCCGGTGGATCTCCTCCTGCGCATACAGCACGCGCGCGGAAGCCACGGGATCCCCTTTTTTGATCGGCGCTTTCACGGAAGACGGCAGGGTGTCCGCGAGCGGGTCGATCAGCAGACTGCCGCTGCCGACGCCCTTCGGGACCAGGCTGTAGATCGCTTCCGCGGGGGAAAGCCCGAGCATATCGCGCCCCGCGCCGAATTCGATCGGCACCTGCGCCACGATCTGATCGGGGTCGCAGATCTGCTTGAGCTCGAGATTGTCGAACGCCCATTCAAGCAGCGCCTTCGCGTCAATGAAGGCGCCGTTTTCATCCACGTGGTCGTTGTCCAGATCCTCCATGATCGCGTTGAGCACCACGCAGACGTAGTTGTAGCCGCCCTTGGAGGCGGTCACGGCCACGCAATGGCCCGCGATGGAGGTGGTGCCGGTTTTTCCGCCGTTGATATAGGGCAGATAATAATCGGCGTAGTTCTTTTTGAGCATGTGGTTGGTGTTGATGATCGTGCGTTCCTTCTGCAGGTTGGTTGCCGGCAGCTTATAGAAGGGCATGGACGTGATCTCGGAAAAGGCGGGGTAGCCCATCGCGTGCAGCAGGAGCGTCGCCGTGTCTTTCGCGGTGACGTACTGATCGTCGTCGTCCAGCCCGTGCGGATTGACGAAGTTGCTGTCCGTGCAGCCGAGCGCCTGTGCCGTTTCGTTCATCATGCGGATGAACTGCGGCCGGTCGCCGTTCGTGACGTAGTCGGCCAGCGTGGTCGCGGCTTCGTTGGCGCTTTGCAGCAGCAGGCAGCAGAGCAGGTCATAGATGCTCAGCGTCTCACCCGCCTTCAGGCCGCCGAGGGAGCTGCCGGTGTTGGAAAGCTCCGTCAGGCAGGATTCCGGAACGGTGACCATTTCATTCAGGTTTTCGCAGTGATCGAGCACCACGATCGCCGTGACCAGCTTTGTCAGACTGGCCGGATGCGTCTGCTTGCCGGCGTTTTTTTCATACAGCACCTCGCCGTTATCCGCGCCGGCGAGATAAACGCAGTCGGCGTGCAGCTCGATCTCTTTGTCGATGTATTCGTGATAATCCGCGTGCGCGGGCAGGCGCGCAGCCGCCGCCAGCATCACCGCGGCCGCGAGAAAACACAGCAGTCGTTTCATAGAAGCCTCTCGATCGAATGGAATTCAAATGATTATAGCATATCCGGCGCAAAAAATAAATACCTGCGCCGTTTATTTTTTGACGGAATCAGAAAACGCTTGATTTTTCCGCCGTTTGGGCGTATAGTATTGGGTAGAATGTTGGAAAAGGAGAAGATTCATGGTCTATGTAACCGGCGATA
>JAFWCS010000078.1 GCA_017534365.1 Clostridia bacterium
CATGAGGCGGCGATCGGCCGGATCAACAACGATCAGCTCATCAAGCTCATGACCTTCGGCATGACCGAGGAGGAAGCCGAAAACGTTATCATCGAGGGTTTCCTGAAATAAAGCAGAAACGCATCGCCCGCAGCGGCTTCAAAGTCGCTGCGGGCGGTTTTTTATTCGTTCGCGCCGATGAGCACGTCGATGTTCTTCTCCAGCAGGTCAAAGAAGCGTTCGACGATGCGCTTATCCTCCTCATTGCCGCGCACGCACATTGAGAAGGTCATCTCATTGCGCATGGAGGTCACGGAGAGCAGCACGAAGGGCTTGTATTTCACCGCGCCGCTCATGAAGCCGCCGGTCGGCTCATGGCCGCAGAGGGCGAGCGCCTTCACGTCGAGGATGCCGATGTTGCTCATGGCGATCAGCGGGTTGGAGTAGCCGATCTTGATGATCGGCTCCGACACGGCCAGCGGCATGATCTTATAGCCGAGCGAGAGCAGCGGCAGGCCGTGCAGGCCCATGTATTTATCCTGCTTGAAGCGCGCGTAGCTGCGCGTGCAGTATTGCAGCGTTTCAAAAATATCGCGCCCGCGCTCGGGCACCTCGCACTGCATCCAGGCCGTGTGGTTCGTCATGCCCATGCCTTCGGTATCCTTCACGTGGCGGCGCAGGTCGATCGCGCTGGAGATCGTCAGGCTCTCGTTCGGATCGAAGCCGGCCAGCTCGTAGAGGCTGTAAAAATAGGCGGCGGTCAGCATGTCGTTGATCGTGGCGCCGTGCTTCTTGCCCTCGCTTTTGATCCTGAGGAATTTCTCGGCGCTGATCTTGCGGCGGGTAATGAAGGAACGGTCGTCCTTTTCGCTTTTTGTCAGCGGGAAGGCGTGCGTATCCTTTTTGTTGATGTTGCGGTAGAGATTCTTCGCCGCCTTCTGCTCCTGCGGCGAAAAGCTCTGATACACTGCCTCATAGGAGCGGCTGCCCACGCGGAAATCCAGCGGGCTCACGCCGTTTTCAACGTAGTCGTTGTAATTTCTGCACAGGGCGGAGAGAAAGGTCTTGAAGTCGCCGCCGTCCATGCACATGTGGTTCTCCACGATGCAGAGCGTCGTCTGTTCCCCGTGATAAAACAGCATTACCTGCATCTGCAGGTCGCCCTCCGGCGGCAGGCACTGGGTCAGAAACGCGTCCACCGCGGCCGACAGCTCCGTCTCCGTCACCTCACGCTCATGCACCACGTCGTCGATGCGATAGGGCTTGACGGTCCAGTAGGGCGTGATGTGATTATCCGTGAACGACGCGTGAAACACGGGATTCTTTTCGAAGAAGCAGATCAGCACCGTGCGCAGCGCCTCGGCGTCGATCCGGAAATCGTAGGTCAGCTCCACGTGCACCATGCGGTCGTTATAGTCGCGGAACAGATAGTGCATCTTATCCCAGAGCTCGGCGTTCAGTCTGCGCTCCATGCATCCTCCACCTCCTGTTCATTCTCTTCTTTTTTATGCCGCAGCAGCCGCACGCCCACGATCGCCAGATCCAGCAGCAGCGCGGCGGGAATCA
>JAFWCS010000008.1 GCA_017534365.1 Clostridia bacterium
GGGATCGAAAACTATTCCCGCGTCATGTCCGGCCGCGCGCCGGGCACCGCGCCCTTCACGCTGCTGGATTATTTCCCGGAGGATTTCTTGCTCTTCGTGGATGAATCCCACGTCACGCTGCCGCAGGTGCGCGCCATGTACGGCGGCGACCGCGCCCGCAAGCAGAGCCTGGTGGATTTCGGCTTCCGCCTCCCCTCGGCCTTCGACAACCGGCCGCTGACCTTCGATGAATTCTATGAGCGCACGCATCAGCGCATTTTCGTGAGCGCCACGCCCGGCGAATTCGAGAAGGAGCGCAGTGCGCAGATCGTGGAGCAGGTCATCCGCCCGACCGGTCTGCTGGATCCCGAGATCTCCGTGCGGCCGATCGAGGGGCAGATCGACGATCTGGTCTCCGAGATCAACCTGCGCACGGCGAAGAAGCAGCGCGTGCTGGTCACGACGCTGACCAAGCGCATGGCAGAGGATCTGACCGATTATCTGGAGGATCTGGATATCAAGGTGCGCTATATGCATCACGATATCGACACGATCGAACGCATGGAGATCATCCGCGGCCTGCGGCTGGGAGAATTCGACGTGCTGGTCGGCATCAATCTTTTGCGCGAGGGCCTGGATATCCCGGAGGTCTCGCTCGTTGCGATCCTCGACGCGGATAAAGAGGGCTTCCTGCGCTCCGAAACCTCACTGATTCAGACCATCGGCCGCGCGGCGCGCAACGCCGAGGGCACGGTCATCATGTATGCCGATCAGGTGACGCCCTCGATGGAGCGCGCGATCACCGAAACCAACCGCCGCCGCGAAAAGCAGACGGCCTATAACGAAGCGCACGGCATCACGCCGCAGACCATCGTCAAGGACGTGCATGAGATCATCGAGATCTCCGCGAAGGCGGAGACCGAGGACAAGGCGATCTCCCGCATGAGCCGGAAGGAACGCGAGGCGATGATCGTGCGCCTGACCGCCGAGATGAAAGCGGCGGCCAAGATCCTCGAATTCGAGCACGCCGCCTATCTGCGCGACCGCATCGAAAAACTGCGAAAGGGAAAATAAAACACATGGCGATCAAAAATCTGACAATCAAGGGCGCGAAGGAGCACAACCTGAAAAACGTGGATCTGACGATCCCGCGCGACCGGCTCGTGGTCTTCACGGGCTTATCCGGTTCCGGCAAATCCTCACTGGCCTTCGACACGATCTATGCCGAGGGGCAGCGGCGCTACGTGGAGTCGCTCTCCTCCTATGCGCGGCAGTTCCTCGGGCAGATGGAGAAGCCGAACGTCGAAAGCATCGACGGCCTTTCCCCCGCCATTTCCATCGACCAGAAAACGACCTCCAAGAATCCGCGCTCCACGGTGGGCACGGTAACGGAGATCTATGACTATCTCCGCCTGCTCTATGCGCGCATCGGCATCCCGCACTGCCCGGTCTGCGGGCGGGAGATCACGCGTCAGACCGTCGACGACATCACGGCGCGGGTGCTGCAGCTGCCGGAGGGCACGCGCATTCAGGTCATGGCGCCGATCGCGCGGGGCAAAAAGGGCGAATTCGTCAAGGAGCTCGCGCAGCTGCGCAAGGAGGGCTTTGCCCGCGTGCGCGTAGATGGCATCCTGTATGACCTCGCGGAAGAAATCAAGCTCGACAAGAATATCAAGCATACGATTGAGGTGATCGTGGACCGCCTTGTCATTAAGGAGGGGCTGCGCAGCCGGCTGACGGATTCCATCGAAACGGCGACCGCGCTGACGGACGGCCTGCTGCTGATCGACGTGGTCGGCGGCGAGGAACAGCTCTATTCCCTGCACTACGCCTGCCCGGAGCACGGCGTGAGCCTCGAGGAGCGCGAGCCGCGCTCCTTCTCCTTCAACAACCCCTTCGGCGCCTGCCCGAAATGCATGGGCCTGGCCACCTTCATGGAGGTCGATCCAGACCTGATCGTGCCCGACGGCGCGAAGTCCATCCGCGACGGCGCGATCTGCGCGAGCGGCTGGCGGAAGTCCGACGGCGGCACGATCGCCCAGATGTATCTGGAGGGGCTGGCGGCCGCTTACGATTTCTCGCTGGAAGCGCCGTTCCGGGAGCTGCCGCAGCGTGCAAAGGACGTCATCTTCTACGGCACCAGGGGCAAAAAGATCAAGCTGACCCGCTCGACCGAATTTGGCTCCGGCACCTATATGTCGGATTTCGAGGGCATCATCACGAATCTGAACCGGCGCTACACCGAAACGACCAGCGACTGGTCACGCGCGGAGATCGAGGCCTTCATGCGCTCCGTTCCCTGCCCGGAATGCGGCGGGGCCCGGCTGCGGAAGGAATCGCTCGGCGTCACGGTCGGCGGCATCAACATCGACGCGTTTTCGCGCTTTTCAATCTCGGAGGCGCTCGCCTTCACCGAAACGCTGACGCTGACGGAGCGCGAGCATCAGATCGCGGATCTGATCCTCCGGGAGATCCGCAGCCGCCTGCATTTCCTGGCCAGCGTCGGGCTGGACTATCTCACCATCGGCCGCGCGGCGGGCACGCTCTCCGGCGGCGAAGCGCAGCGCATCCGGCTCGCCACGCAGATCGGCTCCTCGCTGATGGGCGTGCTGTATATTCTCGACGAGCCGAGCATCGGCCTGCACCAGCGCGACAACGCAAAGCTTCTCTCGACCCTGCGCAACCTGCGGGATCTGGGCAATACGCTGATCGTGGTGGAGCACGATGAGGAGACCATGCGCGCGGCGGATTACATCGTCGACGTCGGCCCGGGCGCAGGCATCCACGGCGGCGAGATCGTCTGCGCGGGCAGCGTGGAAGAGATCGAGGCCTGCGAACGCTCGATCACCGGCCAGTATCTCAGCGGCAAAAAGCGCATCCCCATCCCCGAAACGCGCCGGCCGGGCAACGGCAAAACGCTGACGGTCCTTGGCGCGCGGGAAAACAATCTGAAAAATATCGACGTGGCGTTCCCGCTGGGCAAATTCGTCTGCGTGACCGGCGTTTCCGGCAGCGGCAAATCCTCGCTGGTCAACGAGATCCTGAATAAGCATCTTGCGGCGGCGCTCAACAACGCGAAAAGCATCCCCGGCCGCCATGACCGCGTCACGGGCACGGAGTATCTGGACAAGGTGATCAACATCGACCAGTCCCCGATCGGGCGCACGCCACGCTCCAATCCGGCCACCTACACGGGCGTGTTCACGGATATACGCGAGCTCTTTGCCCAGACGACCGACGCCAAGCGCCGTGGCTACAAAGCGAACCGCTTCTCCTTCAACGTCAAGGGCGGGCGCTGCGAGGCCTGCCAGGGCGATGGCATCGTGAAGATCGAGATGCATTTCCTGGCCGATATCTACGTCCCCTGCGAAGCCTGCCGGGGCGAGCGCTACAACCGCGAAACGCTGGAGGTGCGCTACAAGGGCAAAAACATCCATGAC
>JAFWCS010000079.1 GCA_017534365.1 Clostridia bacterium
GGGCGGAACAGATTTTTGAAGAAAGAAAGCACGCGCCTGAAAAGCCGCGCCGGCGTCCCCGTGATCTGTCAATTCCTTCGTCCGTATTCCTCCCGGTCGTTTTATTTCCAGTTGAACGGGCGGAGCATGAAATCGACGTCGTCTTTCTCGGGGATCAGGCCGAACGCGGAAACGCGGTGGATGCCGTGGGCTTTGAATGCGTCATAAAGCGCCTCGTTCGCCTGCAGGCGGCCGGGGTTCAGAAAGAAATATTTGCCGATGAACTGGTTGGCCTTGAAGTATTCCCAGCTGAGGCTGGCAGTCTCCACCCGGAAGCGCTGTTCCTCCGTGATATCGGCGGAGAGCGCCTTTCTCCACAGCGCATCGAGGCGGAGGATATTGCGCGGCGAGTAAAAGCCGGACTGATAGTGCCAGTCAAAATCGAACGCGTGGGCGGTCGCCTTGATCTGCGCCGTCTGGAAATCGAGGATCTCCTTTATATAAGGCGCGGCGGCCTCGCCGTAATAGTGGTTGAGGAAATCCGTCATATGGTATGCAACGTCGCAGTGAACGTCCCATTGCAGCTTGTGCAGCAGGTAGTTGCGCAGCTCGTTGAACGCCGCCTCGTGGCCGTCGCCGCAGTTATAAATATACCCGGTGATCCCGAGGTCGTGCATGTATTCCATGGTCGGCTGCATGGTTTCGAGGTTGGAGAAGAACTGGGCGGAGTTGAGAAAATTGATGGTGTAGTCATAGATATACGTCGTGTCGGCAACCCGGACCCAGTCGGCAAAATCCTTTGCGATCTCCGGCTCGTTTTCGCCGAACAGGTTGAGAAAGCTCTCATCGCCGTCCTGCGCGCCGCACGCGGTCAGGGGGTGGCTTCTGCACGCCTTGTGCAGCCCGCACAGCACGGGCGCAACGTTGGCGCTGCAGCGCAGCGAGAGGTCTTTCGGCGGGCGGTCGGTCTCGCCGTAGGCATAAAAGGTAAACGTAAAATCCGGGAATTCCTCGTCAAGGGCATCGGCAAAGGCGTTGGTGAACAGGATCGTGGGCGCCGAAACGCTGCCGTATTGTTCATAAAGCGCGGTGCATCGTTCGCACCGGCAATAGTTGCTGTTGTCCTTCTGGCCGATGTGGATGTAGGTTGCATTCCGCTCACAGCTGCGGATCGCCTGCCGCGCGTTGGCAACGGCAACGGGCAGCACCGCGGGATTGGAGAGGCACACGTGGTCGGTGGATCTGGTGCCGTCGGGCAGCTGCGCGAAATAATCGGGATGCTGCTCAAACAGGGCGTCGGGCACGAGGGTGTCAAGCGTCACGTCCCACAGCACGTAGGTGAGCGCGCCGCCGTATTCCGGCATCTCATTCCAGAACGAGACGTTCATCTTTGTGCGGGCGCGGTAGGCGTCGTTTGTGCCGGGGCAGTCGTTGCGGCGCACGGCGAAGGAAGGCGCGACCGTGCGGTCCAGGGCGCCGTCCACCTGCAGGGTGCCGTTGCGCGGCACGACCTCAATCGTCGGCGTGAACCAGCGCACGCCGAAATACTCCTCGAGCAGGGTGTAGACCCCGTAGAGCGTGCCGCGGCTTGACGCGCCGGAAATCACCAGACGGCTGCCGTCCGAAAACAGGCGGAAGCCGTCGGCGCCTGTCGCTTCGGGGTCCACGGGCGCCAGCTGCGCGGCGCGCGCACAGCCGCCGAGAAGAATGGCCCGGCCGCCGTCATACGCCGGTTCCTCCGTGACGGGCAGGACCGCTCCGCTGAGTTTTTCAATATAATCCTGCAGCTCCGCGGCGGCGGTCTGCAGGCACGCATCGGCGTTTTCGGGCGTGACGATCACAAAATCCGAGGCGCCGTTTTGCGTAATACTCATGGGCGCGGTCATCTGCGGCGGGGTGTACGGCGTGCCGCCGTAGGAGATCTGCGTATCAACGGGAATGACGCCGATCACATAGAAGATGATCTGCAGGAGCGAAAGCACCGCTTTTACATAGTTCATACCCTTCCGGCGCAATCCGCTTTGCGCCGCCCTCCTTTCGGAACCGCTTTTTTCTTTATTATACCATACCGCCGCGCAAATGCAACGATGTTTTTGAACAGCCGCGTGCTTCCTGACCGGGCGGCTTTGGCTGATAAGAGACGATCCGTTTGATGCGCGGTGCGGCATGCAGGTTTCTGCGCCGCGCATGCGCATCGATCATTTCACCGGCCGGTGGGGCCGCAGGGTTGAAGCGGAGGAAAAAAGCGTTCGCGGTCCATCTCATTCAAACGAAACAGAAGCGCGCTGCCGGAAAAAGCAGCGCGCTTCATGACGATGAATCTTATGCGGTTTATTCTTCCTCCCCGGCGGATTCCTCTCGCAGGATCTCCCGAATGTTCTGCA
>JAFWCS010000080.1 GCA_017534365.1 Clostridia bacterium
CCCAGCGCATCGCGTCCAGCGCGGCGCAGGCCGCCTGCGCCATGCCGTTATAGCATTTGATCACGACGGTATTTCCGGCAAAATCCGCAGCGATCACGGAATGGGCGAAGATGCTGCGATATTTGCCGAGCAGCTCGTCCGCTTCGCCGCTGTCGGCGGCATAGCAGCTTCTGCCGAGATCATCCGTCTTTTTGACAAGGCGAAGATCCTTGATATCGCGCGAGATCGTAGCCTGCGTGGTTTCAAAGCCTTCCTCCCGCAGCTTTTCCAGCAATTCAGACTGTGTGGAAAGCTGATAGCGCTCGATGATACGCAGAATCGCTTCGTGCCTTCTCTTTTTCACGATGAGTTCCGTCCTTTCCGCAGCAATCAGCGCCGCTGCGCAAGTTTTTTATAAAGAATGTCAATAAAATTATCGGATTTGATGCGGATAAAATCCGCCGTATACTCCGCGCGAGAGATCTCAACGCGCTGATCCGGCAGCACGCGTATCGGCTCGAGACCATCCGCGGAAACGCAGAGCGCGTTGCCCTCCGCAGAAGATGCGGAGATCTTTGCATCCGGTTTGAAGATCAGCGAACGATCCACCAGCGAATGCGGGCAGATCGGCGTGAGCAGAATGCTTTCCAGCTCCGGATCGACGATCGGGCCGCCGGCAGACAGCGAATACGCCGTGGAACCGGTCGGCGTGGAAACGAGGATCCCGTCGCAGAGATAGCTGTTGAACACGCTCCCGTCCAGCGCAAGGGCGATCGTCGTCATGCGCTGCTTTTCTTCATTGGTAATCAGGCAATCGTTGATGCAGATATCACTGGCCAGCTCCTGCTCGCCGCGCAGGATGCGCATTCTGAGCATCAGCCGGCGGTCCAGCACGTAATTCCCGTCGATCAGACGAGAAAGGAGATCCAGTTCGTTTTCTTCCAGACCGGCCATAAACGCCAGCCGGCCGGCATTGACGCCGAGCACGGGTTTGCGGCGCACGGCCGCCTGCTTTGCGGCGTGAATGATCGATCCGTCGCCGCCGACGGCGATCACGACGTCACAGGCGTCCACGGCTTCCTGCGCCGGCAGGAAGGACGCCGCGGCGTCGGCAAACGCCTCGCGCAGATCCGCAGGAAGATAACAGACGACGCCAAGCTGCCGCAGCCGGGCGCAGATGCGCGCGGTCACCGCAGGCGCTTCCCGCCGCGTCAGATTCGGCAAAAGCGCGGCAATCATGCGTTGTCCCCCTTCCCGTTCTCATGATCGAGCGCGTCGTGCGATGCGGCAACGAGCGCTTCCGGCGAGCCGTCCCACCGCATACCGCCCTGCGCGTCGCGCTGCAGATACATCAGATATTCGATATTGCCCTCCGGGCCTTTGATCGGCGAATAATCGGCGTTGAGCACCGAAAAGCCGTGTTCTGCGGCAAAGGCAAGGATCTGACGGATCACGTCGGTATGCACAGCGCGATCACGCACGACCCCTTTTTTGCCGATATGCGCTCTCCCGGCCTCAAACTGCGGCTTGATCAGGCAGACCGCGCGTCCGTTTTCGCGCAGCAGATCATGCAGGACCGGCAGGATCAGACGCAGCGAAATGAACGAAACGTCCACCGAGGCGAAATCGATCTCCTCCGGCACCAGCTCGCGCGTAACGTAGCGAAAATTGGTGCGTTCCAGATTGACCACGCGCGGATCGCAGCGCAGTTTCCAGGCAAGCTGCCCGTAGCCGACGTCGATCGCGTAGACCTTCGACGCGCCGTGCGCGAGCATGCAATCCGTAAACCCGCCGGTGGAAGCGCCGATATCCATGCAGACGCAGTCGGTCAGCGAAAGACCGAACGCCTGCATCGCTTTCTCCAGCTTCAGACCGCCGCGGCTGACGTAGGGATTCACCGCCCCGCGCACTTCGATGACGTCATCGGCTTTCACGTTTGTTCCGCCCTTCAGCGCTTTCTGTCCGTTGACGTAAACGCTGCCGGCCATAATCATGGCCTTGGCTTTTTCGCGGGTTTCCGCATAGCCGCGTTCAAAAACGGCAACGTCGAGCCGCTGTTTCTCACTCACCGGCAAGCACCTCCCGCGCAACGGATTCAATGCCCTCTGCATCCAGACGATAGCGGCGCAGCAGCGAGGGCACGGGCGCATGCGGAACGAAGGCGTCCTGCACCGCCGTGATGCGATAGCGGCACTGCGCGCCGAGCTCGAGCAGCCGCGCGCCGAATGCTTCGCCGACGCCGCCGCTTTGCGCACCTTCCTCAAAGAACAGCACGTTTTCGCACGAAGCCGCCGCCCGGACGGCCTCCTCGGGAAGCGGTCGGATCTGCAGCAGGGAAATCACTTTCACGGCGCAGCCGTCTGCCCGCAGGCGTTCCGCCGCTTTGGCAACGCCGGCGCGCACGCGGCCGTAAGAGACAAGGCAAAGCGGCGCGTCCTCCGCGCCCTCCGTCCTCCACGGCGCAGGCGGCGCATCGGGTGTTTTCAGCTTCGCGCTCCCGCGCGGATAGCGGATCACCGTGAGCGAATGATCTTTATAAAAGGCTTGATACAGCGCCCAGCTCAGTTCTTCATAAGCGGCCGGCGCGTAGATTGTCAGATGCGGGATCCCCCGCAGCATCGGGACGTCATACAAGCCCTGATGCGTTTCACCGTCTTCGCCCACAAAGCCGGCGCGATCGACGGCGACCACCATGCGTCTGCGCTGCAGCGCGCCGTCATGGATCAGCTGATCCGCGCAGCGCTGCAGGAAAGTGGAATAAACGGCAAAGACCGGCAGCATACCGGCTGCGGCCAGGCCGGAGGCAAAGGTCACGGCATGCTCCTCAGCTATGCCGACGTCAAAAAAGCGCGTCGGATACTCGTTTTTGAATCGGTCCAGCCCCGTGCCCAGCGACATGGCGGCGGTCAGCGCGCAGATCCGTTTATCCTTGGAGGCAAACGCGCAAAGCGCCGCGCCGAACTGCGACGAAAAGCTGTCGCCGGCCGTGATCGGTTCGCCGGTGTTGACGTCAAATTTCGAAATGCCGTGAAATTTTTCCGGGGCGTTTTCTGCGAAATCATAGCCCTTGCCCTTGACTGTGTTCACGTGCAGCAGCACCGGGCAGTCGGCCATGCGCGCGCTCTGCATCGC
>JAFWCS010000081.1 GCA_017534365.1 Clostridia bacterium
GCATGATCAACGCCGCGCGCGGCAAAGCCAAGGAGCTGCCGTTCGTCGGCAGATATCGGGTGTTGAAATGAAAAAAACCAATACGATCACGTACCGCCCGGACGGCAAGCTGACCATTCTGCAGGTCAGCGACCCGCAGGACCTTGTGCACGTGCGCAAGGCAATGGTGCAGATGCTGGACCGCGCTTATGATCTGGTGCGGCCGGATCTGGTGCTCTTTACGGGTGACAATATCTTGGGCAATCATCTGCTGGATGCGCGCTTCGGCACCCGGCAGGTTGCCGCCGGAGAGGAAGCAACGCGCAAGGCGATGCTTGCGTCGCTGCATCCGATCCTCTGGCCGCTGCAGAAACGCGGCATTCCCTTTGCCATGATCTACGGCAACCATGACGATCTCAATCTGATCAGCAAAGAGGAGCAGGCGGCGATGTTCCGCAGCTATTCCATGTGCCTCCCGATGAATACGGACGGCGACGCGCCGGATCCCGACACCTACGTGATCCGCCTGGCGGATGCGCAGGGCCGGGTGCGGCAGGCGCTCTGGATGCTGGACAGTGCATGGTATGACAAGGCGGCTGACCGCTGCTATCAGGCGGTGAAGCCGGAGGCTGTCGCGTGGTATCGGCGCGAGAGCGATGCGCTCCGGGCCGGGAACGGCGGTGAACCTGTGCCGTCGCTGCTCTTTCTGCATATCCCGCTCCCGCAGACGGAGGGTCTGCTGACGCCCTGTGCGGCGGATGCGCCCGGCGCGCTTCGGACCCCGGAGGGGCCGGTGCGGCTGGATCCCGCGAAGGCAGCCGGCGTGCTCGGCGAGCCGCTTTCCGTGCTGGAGGAGGATGGCGGGCTCTATGACGCGCTGCGCGCGCAGCGGGACGTCATGGCTGTTGTGACCGGCCACGACCACTGCAACTGCTTCGTCGGCCGGCAGGATGGGATCGATTTCGTGCAGACGCCCGGCGCCTCCTTCCGCTGCTACGGCAACGATCAGCGCGGCGTGCGCGTGTTCACGCTGGACGCGGCGCATCCGGATCGGTATGAAACCGAGATGCTGACCTACCGCGATCTCTGCGGCAGCAAGCTGCCGGCGCGGCTGCGCTACTTCTGGGATGCGGACGATCTGGTTTATAAAAAGGCGGCGGCGCTTGCCGGCGGCGCTGCGCTGATGATCGGCGCGGCTGTCACTGCGGGCGTGCGGCTGAAAAAGAAATAAGAAACGGAGAGAACGGATCGCCCCGGCGGTCCGTTCTTTGCTGAAGCAGGGAGAAAAGCGCCGGCCGATTGCGCGCCGCGTCGCCGGAACAAAGAAGCGCTTCGCCTGCCTCACGGCGCATTTCCCGCCCGTTTCCGCAACGCTTTTGCACTTCACGGCGTCTTTTTTGCCGCTGCGGCAGGTTTTCCTTGACAAGTTCGTCGGGGACGGCTATAATTCAAATCAAATCCATTTTTCGGGTCCGGCCGGGAAAGAACGAAGGAGGTGAACAAAATGACGAAGAATAAGCTGTATCAGCGTTGGGCGCTTCGAGCCTGGATTGCCGATCTGCAATGCGGAATGTCATTTTGTCTGCCTTTTCGGGTCTGCCCGCAGCGCGGCTGCGGCCACGGACCTGCTTGCGCAGCGGCATCTCCGATTGCGGTCGGGGGTGCTTTTTTTATTTGGATCATGAATTGTTGAAGGGGGAAACACAAATGAATCCGATCAGGCCGACGCTGTCGCTGCGTTGGAAAAGTCTGCGCTGGCAGGTGCCGGTGGACAGGATCCTGTATGCGGACAGCTACGGCCGCCACGTGACCGTGCATACGGAAACGGAGACCTATGAGGTCGTCGGCAAGCTCAGCGACCTGCAGACCGCGCTCGAAGCGCACGGCTTTCTCCGCATCCACCAGAGCTTCCTTGTGAATATGCGGTATATCGCCGGCTTTCTCAGCGGTTCCGTGGTGCTGTTTGACCGCACGGAGATCCCGCTCAGCGCGCGCAAACGGGCGCAGGCGCTGCGGCGCTATGATGCGTGGCTGGCAGAATCGAACGAATAAAAAGAGCAGCGGAAGCGTTTGCCTCCGCTGCTTTTCTGTGTTTGCTGTTGATCAGCCGTGGTTGTGGCTGTTGCCGCTGTTCATGGCAAGGTTCTTTCTGATCTTGTCACAGAACGCTTTTGCCACCTGGTTCGTCCAGCGGTCGCTGGAGGTCACAGGATAGTCGCCGTCGTCGGCGATCAGCGCTTCGCTGTAGGTTTCATACGCCTTGTCGCCCATATCGGTGCGGATGGTGTCTTTCCAGTCCACGTCGTCGGTGTTGTTGCTCACGAAATACATGATGTGATAGCCGTAAGTGGACTCGATGATGCCGGTGTCGCCGGGCTTGCGCTCGGTGTTGAAGCTCCAGTCCTTGAAGCTGTCCACATAGTTGTCGCTGATCCGGATGTTCTCATACAGGCCGCCAGTCTCCTTGGAGCCGGTATCCTCGGTATTTTCGGTTGCCATCGCGGCAAAGGAATCCTCGGTCTTCTCGCCCTTCAGCCATTCCGCAAGCAGCTTGTCGGCCTTGTCTTTCGCGGCCTTCTTCTCTTCGTCGGTCACGTTATCGGCGTCCTCGGCGTTGAAGTTGACCAGGCAGTGACGCACGGAAACGCTGTTCATCGAATAGATCGGCTTGTCGACAAAGACGATGTAGGAACCGGTCTCATTGGAGAAGATCGCCTTGTCGCCGGCCTTGCGCGCTGCGTCAAGCGCCCAGTTCGCGCCGTCCTCAGTGACGGCGCTGCTCAGCGCGGTGA
>JAFWCS010000082.1 GCA_017534365.1 Clostridia bacterium
CAAAGTAGAAACAATGGCTGGCGGGAAAGAAGATCACGCTGACCGGCGCGCTGGGCGGCCATATCGGCGTCACCTCCGAGATAGCGAACGCGGTTCTGACGTCGGGATACAGCACCTATAACGCCGGTACCGCCCCCGAAGAAATCTTCTTTACAAACGAGGGGTATGTGATCCGCATCGACGACAGGGAGATCCGCGCACGGCTGGCGAAAGCGGTAAGCTATTACGATCCCATCGATAAAACTGATAAAACCAAGGAAGAGTGCCTGGTCGTTGATTCCACCGCGACCATATGGGAGAACGACTGGTACGTGGTCACCGGGTTCGTGCGGATCGGCAGCCGGGTGCAGGTGTCGGGCAATGTAAACCTGATCCTCACAAACGGGGCGAATCTTATCGTTCCGAAGGGGATCGAAGTCCCGTTCGAGGCGAACTTCACGGTCTGGGGACAGATCGAGGGGTACACGACGGAATACAGCAAAGAAGATTTCAATAAGGCGGGTGAACTCCATACCTTTGAGTTCGTTGACAACGACATGGTAGTTCCCGACGCGGAAAATGCGGGGATCGGCGCGGAGTTGACCGGGAATATCATCGTCAACGGGGGAAAAATCAATGCCCAGGGAGGTCAATATGCGCCGGGGATCGGCATATCCAGTCCGTATTATATTAATACAACCGGGATCACGGTAAACAACGGATACATCTGGGCGATGGGCGGGGATAAAAGCGCAGGCATCGGCGGCGGCTATGGCGGCACGTGCCCTCCTCTCGAAATCAACGATGGCGTTGTGATCGCCTGGGGCGGTGGTGATGCGGCGGCGATCGGCGGAGGATACTTCGGGTATTATTATCCGATCACCATTCGGGGCGGTGAAGTTTACGCGTACGGCTCGCCCTGGACCGCCGGCATCGGCATGGGATGTACCGACGGGGATTATACGGGAATTTTTGCAAGCGACGTAGGCGGCGGACTGATTGACATTCAGGGCGGCAAAGTCGTCGCGAACTGTTCGGGACATGATAATAATCATCCCGATTGCGGAGCGCTGGTAAACAGCGAACACAGAATTGCTGAATATGGTTTTAATTTCCATGGCGGCGTGCACGTATACCCAGAAGCAAAGGTAACATATGTAAAGGATTATATCTTGGACGTAACTTCGCACCCGGAGCTTCATATCGTTTACAGGGGAACCGCCGCCCAGTTCACGGAAGACGAGCTTGCGGAGCGGGCAGGTATTATGATGTCCAGCGACTGGGTGTTTATCGAGCCCTGCGACCACCCCGGCGCGACGTATACCGCAGTCACCCTTCTCCCGCAAAGCGGTCATGTGATGCACTGCACCGCCTGCGATCTGCCGGAAACGGTCGAACCGCACGTTTATGACAGCACTGGTAAATGCACGCTCTGCGGCTATCAGGCACAGCTTGTCACCGTCACCTTTGACGCCGACGGCGGCAGCGCGGTGGCTGCGCAGTCCGTCCCTGTCGGCGAAAAAGCGGCAAAGCCCGCCGATCCGGAAAAAGAAGACTTCTCCTTCACGGGCTGGTATCTTGTGACGGACGGCAATCTCGCCGAAACGCCGTTTGATTTTGAAACTACGCCGATCACGGCAAATATCACGCTCAGGGCTGTGTGGGAACCCGTTGCGTATCCCATCATCGTGGTTGCGCATTCCCTTTCCCTGAACGGCGATATCGGCGTGAACTTCTATGTGGACATCCCCGATGCGACGGATGCCGCCTATGCGGAGTTCACCTTGGACGGCAAGACCGTGCAGGCACCGATCAATCTGAATAAGTATCGAGATCAGGATGGCGTCAGATTGTATAAATTTACCTGCAACGTTGCTGCTGCGCAGATCGATACCGAGATCTCCGGCGTGATCATCAACGGCGAAGCGCGGAGCAAGGCATTCACCTATTCCGTGCAGACCTATCTGACCGAGGCGCAGCAGACGATGGCGGATAACGCGGAATTCATGGCGCTCGCCGGCAGCCTCGCCACCTATGGTTATTATTCAAATGAACTGTTTGGTTTTGATCCGGACTTCCAACAGCACGCGCTGTTTGACGACAGCGGCTTCGCGGGCGTGACCGCGGCGAGCCTTGCGGATGATGAAGCGCAGATCAACGATACGACGGACGGCGTGACCTACGTCGGCTCCAGCCTCGTGCTGCGCACCGAAACCGCGATCAAGCATTATTTCACTCTGCCCGCCGGCACGACGCTCGATGATTTCAACTTCCTGCTGGGCGAAGGCGATACCGCGGTTGCCCTCACGCCCATTGCCGCCGGCAACTTCTACTATGTCGAAATCCCGAATATCGCATCCGGCAATCTCGGCAAGGCTTACACCGTGACCGTTTTCGACGGCGACAACAATGCAGTGAATACGTGGAGCTATTCCGCACTGAGCTACGTTTACAAAGTTTTGACGAAAGCGGAAGCGAATGATCCCACCGTCAGCGCGGAACTCGCAAACGTTTCCAAAGCCCTGACGCTCTACTATCAGGCAGCAGACGCCTATTTCCATCGGGAGACCGTGTAACAAGCAATCAAATCAACAGGCAACCCAACGCAGGCCGCTCGGATTCAAATGATCCGGGCGGCTTTGCCGTTGCTGGAGATGACGCATTTTCTCCCGCACCTGGTTTCCACACCGAAGTTGTTTGCTGCCTTTGAGAGTAAACCAGCATCCTTGCTCACCTTTCTCTCGCTGAAACCCGCGAATATACCGATTTGTCCGAGTATGCGAAAGAAGACGTTTCCGACGAAGGTTGAGATTTCGGAAACGGCAAAAGAAAACGTATGCGCTTTGCGCAGCAAAATCGCCGTCGCGGAATGGATTTGGAGATCCTTTCGCGGCGGCGTTTGCGTGAAATTGAAAAAATGTCCGTACAAAACGTACGGAGATTTTTGAAATTGCACGCAGCGCGGAAGATCCAAGAGGAAAGCGGTTTCCTCTTGGCACACGACTTTGCGCCAGTCAAAGTCTAGTGTGTTAGACCTTTGCCGGAAGGTGCGGATCCGGGCAGATGGATTTGTATATAAAAGCCTCGAAAAGCAGGCATCTGACGCAGGCGCACACAGCCACGAGCGCATAGAAATGAGTAAAAAAAGCGAGCCGGAAAAAGAGCACGATTGGAAATCGTGTTCACGGCAAAGGGCGTATAAAACCCCGTTCCGCAGAACGAAAATGAAGCGTCGCGATCATACAAAAAGCACCTGCCGAAGCAGGTGCCGATCGTATGCGCGCTAATGAAATCGTAAAAATTAAAAAACGATCTGCGGATAAAAGCTTTCACGCATCAATTCCCATGGCAGTGATGATCCGCGCAGCGATCGTGGCCGCAGTCGCCATCGTGATGCTGACCATGATGATCGCAACGGGCATCCGGATCATACGCCAGCGTTCCGGCAGCGAGCGCCTTTGCCGCCGCATCCGCAGAACCCTGCACGCCGGTATAGAGTCTGATGCCAGCGTCAGCCAGCGCCATCTGCGCACCCATACCGATCCCGCCGCAAATCAAAGCGTCAACTTTTGCAGCCTGCAGGAAACCGGCAAGCGCGCCGTGGCCGCTGCCGTTGGTATCCACGACCTGTTCTCCGACGATCTTTCCGTCTTCAACATCATACAGCTTGAACTGCTCGGAATGTCCGAAATGCTGAAAGACCGCTCCGTTTTCATAAGTCACTGCGATTCTCATTGAAGTACTTCCTTTCTCCATAATACTCTGATGAAGCTCGACCGGCGCAAATTCACAGCAGCCGCCTGTGATCAGCAGCCGTTTCCCGTGAACAAGCGCGTCCGCGACCGCTTTCCTCGCGCTGTCGTAGATTGCCGTGACGGTTGTCCGGGCAATATTCATACGCGCCGCGCAGGCTTCCTGTGTCAGGCCTTCCTCATCCAAAAGTCTCAAGGCCTCAAACTCATCC
>JAFWCS010000083.1 GCA_017534365.1 Clostridia bacterium
CCTGCGCGCCGGCGCGTCGCCGATCTCATACGCCTGCGCCGCGCTTGCCAGCACGGGCGCCAGATACGCGGCGTATTTTTCGGCGGCTTCGGCGGTCAGAAAGACCTGCAGCAGCGGCAGCCCGGAGGCCGCCGCGTCCGCGCACAGCCGCGCCCCTTCCAGAAAAAACGCGCGTTCCGCGCGGCGGAAGGCCGGCTGCGCCGCGAGCCGAACGGCATATTTGATTTTGTCGTTCGCGGGTGCGGTGATCCGTTCCATAGGGTGCTCCGAATTCATGATTTGATACCTTTAATATGCTGTGTCCGCCGGTGAACCGTGTGCGGCGCGCAGCGGAAATAATAACAAAGAATCAGAGATGTGACAGGAAGTCAACATCTCTGATATACCTGGTGTTTCGCTTATTTCAACGCGGCCTTGGCCTTTTCGGTCAGGGCGGTGAAGGCGGCGGGATCGGCGATCGCGATCTCGGAGAGCATCTTGCGGTTGAGCGTGATGTCCGCCTTCTTCAGGCCGTTCATGAAGGTGGAGTAGTTCATGCCGTTGAGCTTGCAGGCGGCGGAGATCCGCGTGATCCACAGGCGGCGGAAATCGCGTTTCTTCTGCTTTCTGCCGATGTAGGCATAATTGCCGCTCTTCATGACCGCCTGCTTCGCGGTCTTGAACAGCTTGCTCTTGGAGCCGTAGTAGCCCTTCGCGAGCTTCAGGACTTTATTTCTTCTTTTGCGCGTCATGATTGCGCCTTTAATACGTGCCATGTTTGATTATCCTCCGTTCAAAAAATTCGGTGTGCCTTGTTGATTATTTATAAGGAACAAGACGTTTGATCTGTCTGACGTTGGTTTCGTCGGCCACACTGACCTTGCGCAGATTTCTCTTGCGCTTGGTGCTTTTCTTATTGAGGATGTGGGATTTGTAGGCATGGGCACGCATGGGCTTGCCGCCCTTGGAGATCTTGAAGCGCTTTTTCGCGCCGCTGTGCGTCTTGATTTTCGGCATAATGAAAATCCTCCTTCGTTCGTTTTTTACTTTGTGCTCTTCGGTGCCAGGAACATCAGCATCTGACGGCCTTCCAGCTTGGCGGGCTTCTCAACGTTGGCGCAGTCGGCCAGCGCTTCGGCGCAGCGATTCATAATGACGTGCCCCAGATCGGGGTGCGCCATCTCGCGCCCGTGGAAGCGGATCGAAACCTTCACTTTGTTGCCGGCGGCCAGGAACTTGCGCGCATGACCGACCTTGGTGTCGAAATCGTGCGTGTCAATGTTGAGGGAAAGCCGGATCTCCTTGATCTCAACGATCTTCTGGTTCTTGCGGGCTTCCTTCTCTTTTTTGGCCTTCTCAAATCGGTATTTTCCGTAATCCATGATCTTGCAGACGGGCGGCTTCGCGGCCGGCGCGATCTTCACAAGATCCAGATTTTTTCCTTCGGCGATGCGGAGCGCTTCGTCGGCGGACACGATGCCGAGCTGCTCACCGGTCTCCGAAATCAGGCGGACCTCACGGTCACGGATCTCCTCATTGATCTGCTGTTCTTTCGTGCTGATGTGAAAGCACCTCCTAGAATCGATAAAAGCGAGGCAGGGGTTCCCTGCCTCGCATAACATCAACGTGGAAAGCCGCAGTGACACACTGCCGCCTTGACCAGCTATTGACCGACGCGGGACTGCCCCGGAAGGTGAGAGCCAACCTGCTCTGCTTTGTTGTGAAAGCCATTGTAAAGCATTCCGCCGCGTTTGTCAAGCTTTTTTTATGTTTTTTTTCGATTTTCCGGCTATTTGCTTTTGCCGAAGAAGAAAATGGCGGAAATCACCGCGAAAAAGGCAAGCAGGATCAGGAAGGCGGTCACGCCGTTGAAGCCGATATCGGTGCAGAACAGCGCGGCGCTGATGATGCAGCCCAGCGCGCTGAGCAGGATCTGCAGCACGCGCCCGGTGCGGGACTGCGCGCTGATCGAGCAGGCGGCTGCCACGGCGCGCAGCATGGAGGCCGTGCCGCCGTCATGGACGATGCCGGCGGGAAGCTTGTCGCAGACCGCGTCGCGGCGGCGCTTGAAGAGCTTGCCGCTTGCGGCGGAGAGCACCTTGAATGTTTCGGCCGGCAGATCGAAGCTGCGGGCGAGCAGCTCCTCGGTCACGTTGACGTCGTTGCTGCGCACGAGGACCTGCATGCCGTTGTCCTCCAGCGTGTCGAAATACGGCGCGAGCGCCGCGTCCACCGCGTAGCTGACTACAAACATCGCCACGCACGCCTCTTCCACGGCCAGATAGATGATCTTGCGGCCGCTGTGCGCGTATTTCTCTTCCGTGGACTTATCCGGCACGCGGACGTTGTGATGCACCATCAGGTTGTAGTTGCCCATGAGCACCTTTTGCTCGCTGATGCGGGCGGTGATGCCGAGCTTATCTTCGTAAGTGAGCTCCTTGACCTGCGGCAGCAGATCCTGCCGCCCGTCGATCACGTGCTCGAAGCAGTCGCGCAGCGGGCCGCCGGATTTGATGACCAGCGCCGCGGCATAGAGCAGCACGCTGTCCATACGCATGGCGTTGAAGGATTTCATGCCGTGCATCGTGCAGCGCCGATGGTCAAAGATATCGGCGGCATCCAGCACAACGGCGTTTGCGCCTGCGGCTTTTTCCGCCACGGGCACGTTGACGATCATGGTGCCCTCGCTGTTGAGCGTGCGGTTGTGGATGTAGGAGATAAAGGCGGGGATAAAGCTGATGAAGAGCGGCGTGCCGAGGCAGAACGTGCCGGCAATGGCAGACAGGCCGATGGAGATTTTCTGATTGATAATCGCGGAAACGACGCCGACGACGATGGAAACGCCGAGCACGATCGGCACGAGCAGCCGTGCCAGGCGGTTTTCATCGGGCGTTTCTTCGGATTTGTGCATGAATTCGGTGGGGAAGGAGACCTTGGAGGAATAGAGCAGCTCGGGGTTGCCCATCATCAGGCCGCGTCCCAGCTCGAAGATTTCGGATTCGTTATCCAGCGCATGCACGGCATACATATTATGCTCGTATTTGTAGGAGCAGACCTCAAAGTTGCCGAGGGTCCGCATGGCGTCCAGCTTTTCCGTCAGCTTCTGGATCACGACGCCGAAGACGGCGGCAACGGAGAAAACGGCGGCTTCCGCCGTGGTCCCGCTGGCCATGGCGGCGAGCGTGTTCTGCAGCAGCGCGATCACGATCGCGAGGCTGACGGCGCTGTCTGCCGTCGGCCTGAGACGCAGCAGCGCGGAGAGCCCGTCGAGGAAGCGGTTGCTGTCCGCCGCGGCGGTGCCGATC
>JAFWCS010000084.1 GCA_017534365.1 Clostridia bacterium
CCTCCGACGTGTTCTCCGTCGGCCAGGAAGTGGACGTTTACATCAAGGCGCTGGATGCCGAGAAGCGCAAGATCTCCCTCGGCTACAGACGCGATGAGGACAATCCCTGGGAGATCCTGAAGAAGAATTATCCCGAGGGCACCGTCATCGAGACCGAGATCGTCGGCCTGACCACCTTCGGCGCGTTCGCCAAGGTGATCCCCGGCATCGACGGCCTGATCCACATCTCCCAGATCGCGGATCGCCGCATCAACAAGCCCGAGGACGTGCTTGCGGTCGGCGACAAGGTGACCTGCAAGATCACGGCGATCGACTTCGACAAGAAGCGCGTGAGCCTGTCCATCCGCGCCCTGCTTGAGGCCGCCGCAGACGACGAAGCGGACGAAGAGGACGCTTACGACGAAGAAGAAGCGCCGGCCGAGGATGCGCCTGCCGAAGAAGCAGTTGCAGAAGAAGCTCCCGCTGAGGAAGCTGTCGCTGAGGAAGCGCCCGCTGAAGAAGCCGTTGCGGAAGAAGCTCCCGTCGAGGAAGCGCCTGCGGAAGCGCCCGCCGACGCGGAATAAGAAACAGAACCGACGCCCGCAGACCATTGGTTTTGCGGGCGTTTTTTCGATTGCGAGGATTCATGATCAAGAAGCAAAAACTGCTCGGCCCGCTTTATTGCCTGCTGGCCGCAGTGATCTGGGGCCTGTCCTTCGTTGCGCAGAGCGTGGGAAAGGACGTGGGCACCTTCACCTTCAACGCCCTGCGGATGCTGCTGGGCTTTGCGGTGCTGCTGCCGTATGCGGCGCTGCGTCTGCGCCGCGGCAAAGCGCCGGCGGCGGGGGAGAAAACGCAAAAAACGTCGCTGCGCGCCCTGGCCTTCGCCGGCCTGTGCTGCGGGATCCCGCTGGGCGTCGGCGTCAACCTGCAGCAGCAGGCCTTTCACTATCTGGAGGTCGGCAAGGTCGGTTTTATCACGGCGCTTTATATGCTGCTCGTGCCGGTGTTCGGTCTCTTTCTGCATCAGCGCGCGCGTCTGAACGTCTGGCTCGGCGTCGGGCTCGGCGTGGTCGGCCTGTATTTCATCAGCATCCGGCCCGGCGGCTTTTCCGTCGGCACGGGAGAGCTGATCTCCGTCATCGGCGCGTTCGCGTTCGCGGCGCACATCCTTGTGGTGGATCATTTCTGCAGCAAGGTCGACACGGTCGCGCTCTCCTGCGCGCAGTTTCTGGTTGCCGCGCTGCTGTCTGCAGCCGGCATGGCGCTGGCTGAATCGCCGACGCTGCCCGCGATCCTCGCGGCGAAATGGCCGCTGCTGTATACGGGGATTATGAGCTGCGGCGTCGCGTTCACGGCGCAGGTGTTCGGCCAGAAATATGCCCCGCCGGCCGTCGCTTCGCTGCTGCTGTGCACGGAATCCGTCTTTTCCGTGCTGTTCGGCTGGGCACTGCTGCATCAGACGCTGACCGCGCGGGAGCTCTTCGGCTGCGGCGTCATGTTTGCCGCCGTTGTGCTCACGCAGATCCCGACCGAGAAGTTCCATCGGGCGAAGGATGCCCGGCCATAATACACAACAGGAGAATTGAAAATGAAAATCGCTGCTTTTCTGATGTCGCTGCTCCTCTCCGTGAGCGGGCTGTTTCATACGGCCTGGTCAACGGCGGTGGATGCGGTGAGCGAAATGCTCTACGGGATCCCCTGCACCTCCGAGGCGATCAACGCCCGGGTGCTGGATGAGATCGAGGACGCTGACGTTGTCGCGCTCGGCGACGGCACGGGCTATGTGCCGGATCTGCTGCTGGTCTTTCTCGAGGAGGGCGTCACCTTCCGCGAACGGCTGACGGCGCTGCGCGGCGCCGGCCTCTCGGTCGCGGGCTGGTGCGCGCCGGCGAATCTGTTTGTCGTGCGCTGCCTGCCGGCAGGGCTGGAGACGCTGCGGAACCGCTGCGCCGCCATTGAAAAAAACAGCGGCGTCGCGCTGGCCGCCCCGGTCATGACAGGGCGGATCGCGCCGCAGCGCATTCCGAACGACCCCTTTGATTTCTATGGCGATCCCGCAAAGGAATGGGATGAGCTCTCGCCGGACGGCGCCAACTGGTGGCTGGAGGCGGTCCACGCCAGGCAGGCCTGGGATTACAGCGCGCAGTTCCACCCGGTCAACACCGGCGTGGTGGACGACGGCTTCCAGCTGGATCATCCGGATCTGGAGGGCAAGATCAGCTTCCCGACCCAGCGCCTTTTCAAACGCTACAGCGTCGAGTCCCACGGCTCGCACGTGGCCGGCATCATTGCCGCGGAGCAGGATAACGGCGTGGGCATGACCGGCCATTGCCCGCAGGCAAAGCTGATCTGCGCGGACTGGGCGCCGACGGAGAAGCAGCATTGGAATACCGATCTTTCGGTGCTGTTCGGCATGACGGCCGTGGTCAAGGCCGGCGCGAAGGCGATCAATTTTTCGCTGGGCGTGACCAGCAGCATGGAAGGCGACGAGATCGGCTTTTTCTATCGGGAGCTTGAACCGCGCGTCATTTCCTACGCGATGGCTTCGCTCCTGCGCAAAGGCTACGATTTCCTGATCGTGCAGTCCGCCGGCAACGGCAACGCCTACGGCTTCCCGGTGGACGCGATCAACAACGGCGAATTTGCCGGCATCACGGAACGCACGACGTTCGTCGGCCTGACCGGCGTGAAGAAGCAGGAGATCCTCGACCGGATCCTGATCGTCGCCGCGGCGGCGCAGAAGTGGGACGGCACCATCCAGCTCGCCTCCTATTCCAATTACGGCAGCCGCGCGGAGATCGCCGCGCCGGGCAGCCATATCTACAGCACGATCCCCGAAAACGACTATGCTTATTACAGCGGCACCTCCATGGCGGCGCCCGTCGTCACGGCGGCGGCTTCCCTGGTCTGGTCGGTCGATCCCGATCTGACCGGCGCGCAGGTGAAACGGATCCTGCTCGAGAATGCGGATGCCGGCCGCGTGCTGCCGAACGCCGAGACCCCCGAGTGGACGCAGGCCTATCCGCTGGTGAACGCCAAGCGGAGCGTCGAGGCTGCGCTGCGCGGCGCGGCGGCGGAAACGATCACCGTCACCGGCACGGCCCCGGAGGGCACGGCGGAACTCCGGTTCGCCGGCGTGACCCACACCGTCTATTCCGACGGCAGCTTTGATTTCGTTGCGACGGCGACGGAAGGCACGGCCGAGGCGCTGGACGCAAACGGGCAGGCGCTCGCGACGGCGGACGTGCAGGCGCGCGCAGGGGAGACCGTGACGCTCACGCTCACTGCGCCGACGGAAGAACCGCCGACTGATGAAGCGCTGCAGCAGGCGGCATAACGATACAGATCGAAAGGAGCAAACAGCATGGCAGAGATCAAAAAGCACTGGTATAAGGAGATGTCCGTCTATCAGGTCTGGCCGCGCAGTTTCAAGGACGGCAACGGCGACGGCGTCGGCGACCTCAAGGGCATTCTGGAAAAGCTGGATTATATCAAGAGCCTCGGCGTGGACGCAATCTGGTTCTCGCCGCTCTATAAATCCCCGCAGCATGACTACGGCTATGATATTGCCGATTATAAAGACATCAATCCGGAATACGGCACGCTGGAGGACTTCAAGGCCGTGCTGAACGCCGCCCACGAAAAAGGCCTGCGCGTGATCATGGATCTGGTCATCAACCACACCTCCAATGAGCACAAGTGGTTCCTGGAGAGCATGAAGGGCAAGGACAATCCCTATCACGATTATTATTTCTGGCGCGACGGCAAGCAGCCCGGCGGCAAAAAAGCGTCGAACAACTGGAAATCCACCTTCACGGGTCCTGCCTGGGAATACAACGCCGCGCTGGATCAATGGTATCTGCATCTGTTCACCAAGGAGCAGCCGGATCTGAATATGGATAACCCCAAGGTGCGCGAGGAGATCAAGGAGATCATCCGCTTCTGGCTCGATCTAGGCGTGGACGGCTTCCGCGAGGACGTGATCACCTTCATCTCCAAGCGGGAGGGGCTGCCCACGGGCTTCCCGATCCCGGTGGCCTGCGGCATGGAGCATTATAAATGCGGCCCGCATCTGGATGAATACCTCGCCGAGTTCCGCAAGGTGACGGACGACTACGACTGCATGACCGTGGGCGAAGCGCCGATGATGACGCCGAAGCTCGCGCTGCGCTTCATCCGCGAGGGCGCAGGGCAGGTGCTCAATATGATGTTCAACTTCCAGCATATGGAAGCGGACTGCTTCATGATCAGCTGGATCCCGATGCCCTTCAATCTCCACAAGCTCAAGGCGGCCTATGACCGCTGGCAGCGCAAGCTCTACGGCGTTGCCTGGAATGCGAATTACATCGAGAACCATGATCAGCCCCGCGTCATCAGCCGCTACGGCAGCGAAAAATACCGCGTGGAGAGCGGCAAAATGCTCGCCACAATGTATATCTGTCAGAGCGGCACCCCCTTCATCTATCAGGGGCAGGAGATCGGTATGACGAATATCAGGCTCGACTCCGTGGATGATTACGTCGATATCCAGACGAAGGATACCTACAAGCTCTACCGCAAGCTCGGTCTGCCGCACAAGGCCGTGATGAAGATCACAAACCGCGCCTCGCGCGACAACGGCCGCACCCCCGTGCAGTGGTCGGCGGAAGCGAACGCCGGCTTCACCACGGCGGAAACTCCGTGGTTCGCCGTCAACCCGAATTATAAAGAGATCAACGTCGCCGCGGCGGAAGCGGATCCCGATTCGATCCTCAACTATTACCGCAGGCTGCTGAAATTCCGCAAGGAAAACGAGATCTGCATCTACGGCGATTTCAGGCAGCACTATAAGCGCAGCGGCAAGCTCTTTGTCTATGAGCGCAATTCTCAGGGGCAGCGGATGCTGGTCGTCAACTCCTTCACCGAGAAGCCGGTGTATTTCGAGGCGCCGCAGGGCTTCGACCTCTCCAAAGGCGAGCTGGCGCTCTCCAATTACCCGGTCGCCGATCAGAGCATCAATTCCTTCATGACCAAGCCTTACGAAACCCGCGTGTATCTTTTTAAATAAATCATCGTCGGCGCAGCCGTTCCAGGGGAATGACTGCGCCGCTTTTTCAGACGGCGCGGCGATCAGCGCAAAGTCTACCGCCGTTCGACAGACGGCGTCTTGCATTTTTTCAGATTCGGTGTAGAATGTAGGTGAAAGGAGGGAGCGCCGATGAATGATTACACATTCGGCAATTATCTCTATGCATTGCGGAGCAGGGCGGGCCTTTCCCAATCGGAGCTTGCCGCGGAGCTTGGCGTGACCAACAAGGCGGTTTCCAAATGGGAGGTCGGCAGGGCAAAACCGGGCGTGGAGATGATCCGGAAGCTGGCGGCGCTGTTTCAGGTCAGCGTGGATGAATTGCTGAAAAAGAGAACGGGGGAGCATGAAGTGGAGATTACAAAAATCGTGATCACGGGCGGTCCGTGCGCAGGCAAGTCCACCGCGATGAGCTGGGTGCAGAATGCGTTCACGCAGATGGGCTATACGGTCCTGTTCGTCCCGGAGACCGCGACCGAGCTGATTACGGGCGGCGTCGCGCCGTGGACGTGCGGAACGAACGGCGACTATCAGAAATGCCAGCTGCAGCTGCAGCTTGCCAAGGAAAGAGTCTTTGAGCAGGCGGCGAAGACGATGGATACCGCCAAGGTCCTGATCGTTTGCGACCGCGGCGCGCTGGACAACAAGGCGTATATGGATACGCTCGAGTTTGCCCAGGCGCTCGAATTTCTCGGCACGAACGAGATCACGCTGCGGGATAACTATGACGCCGTTTTTCATCTCGTGACGGCTGCGAAAGGCGCGGAGGCGTTCTACACCACCGCCAACAACGCCGCCAGGACGGAGACGGCGGAGGAAGCCGCCGCGCTGGACGACAAGCTGATCGCGGCGTGGACGGGGCATCCGCATCTGCGCGTGATCGACAACGCCTCGGGCTTTGAAGATAAAATGAAGCGCCTGATCGCGGAGATCTCCTCCTTCCTCGGGGAACCGGAACCGTTTGAGATCGAACGCAAGTTTCTGATCGAATATCCCGACGTCAAGTGGCTGGCCTCCATGCCGAACTGCCGGCGCGTGGAGATCATTCAGACCTATCTGAAATCGGCGCCGGAGGAAGAGGTCCGGATCCGTCAGCGCGGGTCTGACGGGCACTACGTCTACTTCCAGACCACGAAGCGCAGGGTCAGCGACGTCAAGCGCATTGAGATCGAACGCCGCCTTTCCGAAAGCGAATACCTTCGCCTGCTGATGAATGCGGACACCTCCCGGCGCCAGATCCGGAAGGACCGCTACTGCCTGACGTATGAGAATCAGTATTTTGAGATCGACGTTTACCCCTTCTGGGACGATCGGGCAATCGCCGAGATCGAGCTCAGCGACGAGCATGCGGAGATCAGGTTCCCCAAGCAGATCAAGGTGATCAAAGAGGTCACCGACGATGACGCTTACAAGAACGCTTCTCTGGCAAAGAAATAAGGAGGGATGCGGCATGACGGAAAACGCAGAAAAAAAGACCGGGCGCGCTTCTTCCCGCGTCAGGCTCAGGCGGATTGCCGTGACTGCGATCGGCACCGCGCTGTTTATTGTGCTGACCATGTGCCTGCAGGTGCCGGTGTTTGAAAACTATTATCTCTGCCTCGGTTATGTCGTGATGGCCGTTTGCCTTTATTCGTTCGGCACGGGCGTCGGCACGTTCGCGGGCGTTGCGGGCGTGATCCTTTACTGCCTGCTGACCGGCGGACTGCGCGGCCTGCCCGGCTGGGCGCTCGGCAATCTTGTCATCGGCGTCATCGTCGGCCTGACCTTCCGGCAGACGAAGAAAATGAAAACGCTCTGGCTGCGGGCGGCGATCAACTTTCTCGCGATCGCGGCCGCAACGACGATCGGGATCCTGATCCTCAAGTCGCTGACGGAGTGCGTTCTGTATGCGCAGCCGATGCTCGTGCGCATGGGCAAGAACGTGTTTGCGTTTGTCGCGGATATCTTCGTGCTGGAATTCAGCCTGCCGATCTGCATGTCGGTGGATAAACCGATCAGAAAAGTGCTGGAGATGCAGTGAAACACGACGGGTTAAGATGAATGAAACTGAAAGAAGGAGAGAGAAACTGTGAGCGAGGAAATCGAGATTTCGTACGGAAAAGAGCACTGCTTTTTCATCTCGTCGGGCGCGGAGTATTTTCCGCCCTCCGATCGTTTCCTGAAGCTGTTGAATGCGGAGGAACGCGATTGCTGCGAGCTGATCTGGTATCTCAGCCTGTTCCATAAATTCGGCATGCTTCCGACAAAACCGGTGCTGTTCAACGGCTTTGGGATCTGGACCTCCTATTATGAGTTTGAGATCCGCGGCATTTCCTGCATGCTGATCTATGACGACGAATACGAAATGGTCAATAACTTTTATGCCGACGGAGATGAGGAGAACAGAAAAGAAGCGGCGGAAGCGCTGCGGGATCTGATCGCGCGGGAGGGAAGCGGCGTGACCTACGAGGATTGGCTGGCTTTGAGCAACAGCTGACCGCCATGTTCATTTGCGTTGCTTGCGCAACGCGGGGCGCGCGTGTTAGAATCAGGCTGCCGAAAGGAGGCAGAAAATCATGTTGAATGAAAATCTGAAACGCCTGCGCACCGAAAAAGGGTTCACGCAGGAAACGCTCGCCGCAGAGCTGCACGTGGTGCGCCAGACCGTGAGCAAGTGGGAAAAAGGTTTGTCCGTGCCGGATGCGGAGATGCTCGTGCGCATCGCGGAAACGCTGGACGTGAGTCGTTCTTTCCAGTACTTCCACGACCTTCACATCGGCCGGAAGCCAGGCAACAGAACGAATCTCACTCATTTTCAGCCACTTTGCATCTTTGTGCTCGAGCAGCGTCAGACTGCCGTTTTCGATCCG
>JAFWCS010000085.1 GCA_017534365.1 Clostridia bacterium
AGATGATCGAGGCGTATGAAAACGGGATGAAATAACAGCGCAGCGTCGGACTGCGTGCGGCGGCGATGAAATTCAGACGCCGGCCGCCTTTGCCTCGGATCACACGGACGCCCCAGGGCGTCGATCAAACACCGATCAACCGGCAGCCTCCGTTTGCCTTCGGGCGGGCGGAGGCTCATTTCTTTGTACCGGCCGTCCTCTGCGCGGGCGTTTGCGGCGGATGCTGAGGATGCGGATGTCTGCGTCAAATGCAGATGCTTCTTTACATTTCTCTCAGGTTATGCTATAATAAGTAAAACAACTTCTCGGGAGGGACGACGGATGAAGCGGCGTTTTCGGCGCGGGATCTCCATGCTGCTCTGTTTGATGACGACACTTTCCTGCGCTGCAGCCGGCGGCGCGCTGCGCGCCGCCGCCATCACGGCGGCCGACGCGGCGGCATGGGCAAAGGCGCAGGGGGATCAGCGGGCAGCGTTTGATCTGGATGCGCATTACGGCTATCAATGCTCCGATTTTGTGACGGCCTACATGAATTATCTCGTCGACGGCGATCCGCGGTCCGGCCGTTATCAGGTGTATGACGCGCGGGAGTATCCCGACGTCGCTGCGCAGGAGCCGGAGCGCTGGACTGTGCTGCGCGGCGCGGCGATGAAGCCGAGACCGGGGGATATTTTCGTCTCTGCCGGGCGCGATCCGACCTTCGGCCATGCCGGTGTGATCCTCGGGCAGGTCGGCGGACGGTACCTGATCGTCGATCAGAATTCCAATCCGGTCAATTTCGATAAGGGCTCTCCCTGCTATACGCATGAAGTGACCCTGAGCAACGATTTTGCGCTCAAGGCGCTGATCCGGTATCAGTTTGATCCGGATGCCGTCACGTTGACCTATCACGCGAACGGCGGCGAAAACGCGCCCGCGAGCCAGACCGGCTACGGCGCGGTGCGGCTTTCCGCCGCAGTCCCGACGAGGGCAGGCTATGACTTCCTCGGGTGGGCGGAGAACGCAGCCGCCGCAGCGGCGCAGTATCAGCCCGGCGCCGAATTCAACCTGACGAGAAACGTCACCTTGTATGCGGTGTGGAAGGCAACGGGAGATCCGGATACCCCGCCCGGACCGGACGACCCGGATCCGCCGGTCGCGGAGAATCCGACCGCGCATGCGGCGCTGTATGTGCCTGCTGCCGCGACGGTGGAGTATCAGGCCGACGTGACCGTGACCGCGCGGGCGGACGGCGTGCCGGCGGGCTTCACGCTGGCTGTTTATGACGGCAACCGGCTGTGCACCGTCGGCAGCAACGAAACTGTCAGCTATCACGTCGGCAGTGTGACGAGCGGCAAGACGCTGACCGTCAAGGTGACGGACGCCGCCGGCGCAGTGCAGAAGGACGGCAGCGGCGCGGAGCTGAGCAGGAGCGTGGAAATCAAGGTCTCCAACAGCTTTTTTGCGCGTCTGATCGCCTTCTTCAAGGGCTTGCTCGGCCTGCTCCCGCACGTGGAGCTCCGGCCGTAAACCGTTCGATCGGGCATTGCGTTCTGTCGGGTGCTGCCGTATTTCATCAGCATGCCGCGCAGGCGGCTGAAATAATGAAAAAGGAGAGGTCAAAAAATGAAAAAAATCATCGTCTTATTCATGTGCATTGCGCTGCTTGCAGCGAGCATGACCTTGCTTGCCGCATGCGACAAGCAGGAACCCGAACCCGCTGAAACACCGGCAGTCAGCGACGCCGCGGAAGAAACCGGCGAAGCGATCGTCGGCGGCTGGGAAAACGACAAGTCTCCCGTCATCACCGAGGAATTCCGGCAGGTGTTCGAAAAAGCCGCGGAAAAGCTGGACGGCGTCGACTATACGCCGGTCGCGTATCTCTCCAGGCAGGTCGTTGCCGGCACGAACCACCGTGTGCTGTGCAAAGCGGTCACCGTCGTCCCCGGCGCGGTGCCGACGTATGCGATCATGACGGTCTATGAGGATCTGACCGGCAACGCCGAGATCACCGACGTTGTCAGAAGCAGCGTGACGGCGGCGGAAAACCTCGAGCTTGCCGGCGGCTGGAACGAACCGGAATCGCCCGAGGTGACGGAGCAGGCGAAAGCGGCGCTGACCAAAGCGAGCGAGACCCTGACCGGCGCGGAGTATACGCCGATCGCCCTGCTTGCGTCGCAGGTCGTTGCAGGCATGAACTACCGCATGCTTTGCGAATCCAAGGCGACCGTCCCCGGCGCGCAGGCGGAATACGTGATCGTCACCGTTTATGCGGATCTGCAGGGGAATGCGGAGATCACTGACGTGATCGCGTTCAACGCGGATGCGGATGCGCAGGCGGAAGCCGCGCCGGCCGAAGAAGACGTCAGCACAGACGTGTCCGAAGCGGCGAACGACGGCGAATAACGCGCTGCCGGCGCTGCCTCCAATGCAGGATCTGATACAGTACGATACAGCATGACAAACCGCCCCGATCGCAGCCGACGGACTGGGATCGGGGCGGAAATGCTTTTGCAGCCTGTTTTTTACGGAAACGGCAGCGCTGCTCTGGCGTCGCTGCAAAAAAACAGTTGAATCCCGACGGGAATGCTGGTATAATAGGCAGGAATCTGCCGCAGCGGCGGCATCAACGGGAGAACCAAAGCAATGAAAATGAAAACCCTGCGCAGCACCTTCATCGGTGACCGCGCGTTTTATAAACGGATCCTGGCGGTCGCAGTGCCGATCATGGTGCAGACCGGCATCACGAATTTCGTGAGCCTGCTGGACAACATCATGGTCGGGCGCATCGGCACGGAGCAGATGAGCGGCGTGGCGATCGTCAACCAGCTGCTGTTCGTGTATTATCTTTGCGTGTTCGGCGGCTTCGCCGGCGCGGGCATTTTCACCGCGCAGTATTACGGCGCGCAGGATCAGGCGGGCGTGCGCCACACCTTCCGCTACAAGCTCTGGATGGGCGCGCTCCTGTTTCTCGGCGCGCTGGGGATCTTCAGCGGCTTCGGGAAACAGCTGATCGGGCTGTATCTCAACGGCAGCAGCGACGGCGGCGATCTGGAGGCGGCGCTCGGCTACGCGACGCAGTATCTGCACATCATGCTCCTCGGCCTGCCGGCCTTCACGGTCGTGCAGGTGTATGCCAACACGCTGCGCGAATGCGGCGAGACCGTAGTGCCCATGCGCGCGGGGCTCGCGGCGGTTGCGGTGAATCTGACGCTGAATTATCTGCTGATCTACGGCAAGCTCGGCCTGCCTGCGCTCGGCGTGCGCGGCGCCGCGATTGCCACGGTGGTTTCGCGGTTCACGGAAATGGCCGTCGTCGTGCTCTGGACGCATCTGCATCCCGGCCGCTGCCCCTATATCCGGGGCGTTTACCGCTCCGCGCGCGTGCCGCTCCGGCTGGTGAAGACCTTTTTCCTGATCGGCGCGCCGCTGCTGGTGAATGAGGCGCTCTGGTCGGCGGGCTTTGCAATGCTGACGCAGTGCTATTCGATGCGGGGGCTGAACGTTGTGGCCGGGCAGAATATCGCCAGCACGGTCAGCAACGTCTTCAACGTGGTAGGGTTGGTGTTTTTCGCGATGGGCGACGCGATCGCCATCATCATCGGGCAGCATCTCGGCGCCGGGCGCTACAAGGAGGCGCGGGAGGAGGACAGCAAGATCATCGCGTTTGCCATCTGCGTCGCAACGCTCGTGGGTCTTGCGATCCTCGGTGCGGCGCCGTTCTTCCCGCAGATTTACAACACAACGCCGGAGGCGCGGCGGATCGCCACGCATTTCCTGATCGCGCAGGCGGCCTTTACGCCGCAGATCTGCCTGCTGCACACCACCTATTTTACCCTGCGTTCCGGCGGCAAAACGATCATCACCTTCCTGTTTGACAGCGTATTCATGTGGTTGGTCAGCGTGCCGCTGGCCTTCATCCTCAGCCGGTTCTCTTCGCTCTACGTGATCTGGATCTTCGTCTTCCTGCAGATGTCGGAGTGGATCAAATGCATCATCGGCGTCATCCTCGTGAAAAAGGGCGTCTGGATGAACAACATCGTGAAAGATACGGAAACATAAAGAATCACCGGGTCTGCATGCAACGCAGGCCCGGTGTGTTTTTATTCAATCTTCAATCACGATGTAGCCCACGGGGAAGGGCTCTACGTCCGGCGTATCGGTCAGGGTCTTCAGCACCTGATAATAAATGAAAGCGCAGGGACGCTTGCTGCGCGTTTCCCAATCCCGCAGAGCGATCTCGCCTTTGAGCAGGGTGATCAGGTCGCCGTTCTGATCGGCGTAGGATTGCGTGTGGCGCAGCTCCAGCGGCGGCAGGCGGAAGCAGGCGGCGTAGTCCGCGCGGTCCGTGCCGGGCGGGAGCGCCGTGCCGCAGTCGTGATCCAGCAGCCAGAGCGCGAGCTTTTCCTTGAATTCCCGTTCGCTCAGGATCGGCGCGGTCATGCCAGCCCCAGCGCTTTGCGGCAGTCCGCCACCGTGCGCTCCATCTCGGGCATGGCGCGCTCCATTTCGGCGACCAGCTTGAGCTGGGTGCGCGCGCGCACGAGGTTGTGCGCGGGGTAGGCGGTCTTGAAGTAGACGTCGCCGTTGAGATAATCGCCCAAGAAGCGCATGCCGACTTCGAGGGTCATGAGCTTGGCCGAGAAGGCCAGGCAGTCGATCTCCTTCGCGGTCAGGCTGCGTCCGCAGGTGGAGAGGAAGCCGTCAACGTAGGCGGCGAAATAGGGGAGGCTGAAGCGGACCTTGTCGAGATCCGGCTCGTCCTCCGCGGCCGTGCTTGCGCCGAAGCGGATGCTGTCGCCGAAATCATAGAGCGACAGGCCGGGCATCACGGTGTCCAGATCCACCACGCAGATGCCCTCGTCCGTCGTGTTGTCAAACATGACGTTGTTGAGCTTGGTGTCGTTGTGGGTCACGCGCAGGGGCAGCTCGCCGCGGTCGATCATGCCGACCAGCACGCCGCAGTCCGCCTCGCGGGCGCGCACGAAGTCGATTTCTGCCTGCACCTCGGCAGCCCGTCCGACGCGGTCTTCCTCCACCGCGCGGATGAAATCGGCGAAGCGGGAAACGGTGTTGTGAAAGTTCGGGATGGTCTCGGTCAGGCTGTCGATCGGATAATCCGCCAGCAGCTCCTGAAACGTGCCGAAGGCCTTCGCCGCGCGGCCGAACACCGCGGGATCCTCGATCGTCTGATAGGAGTGCGCGTCGGTGATATAGTTGTAGCAGCGCCAGAAGCCGCCGTCCGCTGCGATATAATAGGGCTTGCCGTCCTTGGCGGGATAGACGCAGAGGCATTCGCGCGCCGGGTCGCCGCCGCGTGCAAGGACCGCCTTGCGCAGGTGCGCGGTCACGCCCAGCACGTTCTGCATCAGCGCCTCGGGCTGGCGGAACACATAGGTGTTCAGCTTCTGCACCAGATAGCTCCGCTCGCCGCCGTCCGGCAGGCGGAAATGAAACACGAAGGTGTCGTTGATATGGCCGTCGTTTACACGGCTCTCGCCCTCGAATTCGCCCTCGAAGGTGAAGGCATTCAGCAGCTCTCTCACGAGCGCATCCATAGAGTCCAAAATGTTCACGCCTTTCAGTCAGAATCAGGGTTGAAACGGGCGCAGCTCGATTCGCCCGAAGCAGGCAGGGTTGTGGAAGCCGAGCGCCGCGTCGTCCACGGGGAAGCAGGCGCCGTAATGCGGCGCGGCGGATCCGTCCGCGCACTTGTAGATATTTCCGCGCAGCGTGCCGGCTGCGGTGTGATAATCCGTGGCAAAGAGGGCGGCGATCAGCGCGTCGGGCAGGAAGATCTCGCAGCCCCAGACGCCGTCTGCGCGGAACGCTTTGACCTCCGGTGCAAGCGCCGTGAGCGCCGCGAGAAACACGCGCCCCTCCCGGACCGCGCCGAACTGCGAAAGGAAGACGCCGGCCGGGTTGACCTCGACGTTGATATAGCGCGGATCGCCCGGCACGGGGGCGAGAAACAGCTCCAGGCAGCTGTCGGTCCAAACGGGGCCGTCCCGCTGCGCAACTTCACAGCGCAGGGGACTTTCGTCGCTTTGCAAACGGGCGCACAGGCCGACGCCGGCCACGCCGTAAAACTGCGCCGCACTGCGCGGGCGGGCAAAACCGGGCTGCTCCCAGTGAAACCGATCGATCGCCGCACAGGGCACAGCGTCCATGCGCACGCTGCCGCGGTCGGCAAACAGCGGCGCGGAATAAACCAAGTCTTTCATATTGAAACAAGAACACCGGAGCGCTCGCACGCCCCGGTGCAGGGATCAGATTACATGGCCTCCAGGATCGCCATGGTGTCGCGGGCGATCACCATCTCTTCGTCGGTCGGGATGACGAACATGCGCAGCTTCGAACCGGGCACGGAGATCTCGACTTCCTTGCCGCGCAGGTGGTTCTTTTCCTCGTCGATCTCGGTGCCGAGGAAGCGCAGATTCTCCGCCACGCGGGTGCGGTACTGCGGGTTGTTTTCGCCGATGCCGCCGGTGAAGACGACCGCGTCGATGCCGCCCATGGCAGCCGCGAAGCCGCCGATATACTTGACCAGCTGGTGGCAGAGCATGGATTCCACGAGCTTCGCCTTCGGATCGCCTTCCTTGGCGCGGCTCTCGATGGTGCGGTTGTCGCTCGTGCCGGCGATGCCGAGCATGCCGCTCTTCTTATTCATCAGCGCGTCCATCTCGGCGGGGGTCAGATTGCGCTCCTGCATGATCGTGGTCACGATCGCGGGGTCGATGGAGCCGCAGCGCGTGCCCATGATGATGCCCTCGAGCGGGGTCAGGCCCATGGTGGTGTCGTAGCACTTGCCGTCCTTGACCGCGGAGATCGAGGAGCCGTTGCCCAGATGGCAGGTGACGATCTTTGTGCCTTCCGCCTTGCCGCCGAGCAGTTCGATGCAGCGGCCGGCCACGTAGCGGTGGCTCGTGCCGTGGAAGCCGTAGCGGCGGATGCCGTCCTTCTCATAGAATTCATACGGCAGGGCGTACATATAAGCGTAATCGGGCATGGTCTGATGGAAGCCGGTGTCGAACACGGCCACCTGCGGCACGTCCATGATCTGCTCGCAGGCCTCGATGCCCTTGAGGTTGGCAGGATTGTGGAGCGGGCCGAATTTGAAGCATTCGCGGATCGCGTCCTTGACCGCGTCGGTCACAAGGACGGAGGCCGAGAATTTCTCGCCGCCGTGCAGCACGCGGTGGCCGACCGCGCCGATCTCATCCGTGGAGGCGATTACGCCGTGGTCGGGGCTGACGAGGGTCTCGAGCACGAGCTTGATCGCCGCGCCGTGATCCGCCATCAGATGGCCCTGCTTGATGTTTTTGGATTCGTCCGCAGGCACCTTATGCGTGAAGGCGGCGTTGTCGTCGCCGATCTGCTCGCAGATGCCCTTGGCAAGCAGCGTTTCGTTTTCCATATCAATCAGCTGATACTTGAGGGACGAGCTGCCGCAGTTGATCACCAGAATTTTCATGTTGCATCATCTCCGATTTTTTAGACTTGATTTCATACGGTAACTAGTATATTATATACGCAACAGAACAAATTTGCAAGTGCTTTGTTTGAGGAAACGACGATTTGTTCAAAATCGGGCAAAAGGAGAAGAAAAATGAGAGCTGCCGGGCTGATTGCGGAATGCAATCCCTTTCATTACGGGCATGCGCGGCTGATCGCGCAGATGCGCGCGTCCGGCGCGGAGAGCATCGTTGCCGTCATGAGCGGCAATTTCGTGCAGCGGGGCGAACCGGCGCTCCTATGCGACCGGCGGCGCGCGGAGGCGGCGCTGCGCTGCGGCGTCGATCTGGTGCTGCAGCTGCCCGTGCCCTACGCGCTTTCCGGCGCGCAGCGGTTTGCCCGGGCCGGCGTTGCGGCGCTCGCTGCGCTCGGCTGCGTGGAAACGCTCTGGTTCGGCAGCGAATGCGGCGATCTTGCCCTGCTGCAAAAAGCAGCGGCCCTCACGGAGGATGCGGCGATCCGGCCGGCGCTGCGCGCGGGCCTGGAT
>JAFWCS010000086.1 GCA_017534365.1 Clostridia bacterium
CAGACAAAAATTCTTCATTTAGAGGTTGACAAGATCGACGCCTGTAGTGTATAATGACTTGAAATTGATGATACTAGGTGCAGCCGGTGCGCCGCACTCAGATCCCTGTATCAGACGAGGGGAGGGAATAAAAGTGAGCCAGGTCAAAGTCAAGGAAGGTGAATCGCTCGAGAACGCTCTCAGACGCTTTAAGAGACAGACGTCCAGAGACGGCGTGATCCAGGAGGTTCGCAAGAGAGAGCATTACGAAAAGCCTTCGGTCAAGAGAAAGAAGAAGTCCGAGGCCGCCCGTAAGCGTAAGTACAAATAAGATTTGAACTTACATGAGAGAGAGCCGTGTGCGTTTGCACACGGCTCTTTTATATATACATTCTATTATATTGCGCCCGGATTCACTGGCCGTCGAGCAGGCCGTTTTCGCAGCGCTTGAGCAGCGTCGCGCAGGAGATCTGCGAAACGTAAACCGTTTCGCCGCCGTCCGCGTCGGCGCAGACGATAAAGGATTTCGGCAGATCCGTGCAGACGTTGACCACGCGCCCGGCCTTTTCCGCCCGCGCCAGATAATCGCGCGTGCTTTTGGAAACGGTCGTGTTGTCCAGGTCGAAAATGCCGATGATCTTGTCAAACGTGACCACCTTGTCCAGTCCCAGATGCAGATACATTTCAGTCCTCCGGTTTGATCAGCGTCACGGCGCCGCCGAGGTCTCCGCCCATAAAGGTGCGCGCGGCCGCCTCGAATCCTGCGGCGTTGTCGCTGACGTAATAGGCGCGCCTGCCGCCCTGCGCGGCGCTGAGCCCCTGCGCAGCCAGCCCGTCCGCCAGCGCGTCGGCGGCGGCTTCCGAGGAGCTGATGATCGTGATGCCGGGCATCAGCTCGGCGATCAGATCCTGCAGCAGGGGATAATGCGTGCAGCCGAGCACGAGCGTGTCGATGCCCGCCTCGCGCAGCGGCGTCAGATATTCCTGCAGCACCGTTGCAATCACCGGATCCCCCCGGTGAAAGCGCCCGTTTTCCACCAGCGGCACCAGCAGCGGGCAGGCCTTGCTCAGCACCTGCAGCTCCGGATTCACGGCGGTCACCGCCGCTTCATAGGCGCCGCTGCCGACCGTGGCGTTTGTTGCGATCACGCCGATCTTTCCGTTGCGGGTCACGGCGGCCGCGCGCCGGGACGCCGGCTCCACCACGCCGAAGACCGGCACGGGCAGCATGGCCTCCACTGCCGTGCGGGCAATGGAATCCGCAGTGTTGCAGGCGATCACCAGCGCCTTGAGCGCGAAGGTGCGCAGAAAGTTGACGTCTGCGATCACGTAGTCCGTGATCTGCGCCCGGCTGCGCGTGCCGTAGGGCACGTGGGCGGTGTCGCCGAAATAGATGATGTTTTCCTGCGGCAGCTTGTCGAGGATGCTTTTCATGACGGTCAGCCCGCCGATCCCCGAATCAAACACGCCGATATAGCGTTCGCTCTCGTTCATGCCGTCTCCTTACAGCGCGTTGACGATCGCCTTGAAATGATCGCCGCGCTCCTCAAAGCAGGTATACTGGTCAAAGGAACTGGTTGTCGGCGAAAGCAGCACAGTGTCGCCCGGCACAGCCAGCTTGACCGCTTCCGCCACGGCGGCCGGCAGATCGTCTACCACAATGCCGTCCGGGCCGACCAGCTCGTCCGTCAGCCGGCGTCCGCAGGCGCCGTAGCCGATGACGGCCTTGACCGGCGCGAGCTCCGCCTTGAGCGGCGCCATGGACAGACCCTTTTCAAAGCCGCCGACCAGCAGGATCACGCCGCAGTCGAAGGCGCGCACGGCGGTGATGGTCGCGTCCGTGTTGGTTCCCTTGGAATCGTTATAATATTTGACGCCGTCCTTTTCGCGCACGAATTCGATCCGATGCTCCACGCCCGTGAAGGCGGCAACGGCGTCGCGGATGATCTCATTTTCAATGCCGAGCGCCTTCGCGGCAGCCACGGCGATGATGACGTTTTGCAGGTTGTGCCGCCCGACCAGCCGGATGCAGCTCAGCGGCAGCACGGGTTCCCCATGGACGGTGATCGCGCCGTCGCGGATGCAGACGGCAGTGTCCGCGCGATCCAGGCTGAAGTCCCAGACATCGCAGGGCACGGGATAGGCCGCGGTGTATTCCGTTACCACGGGATCATCCGCGTTGCGCAGGAAGACGTCGCCCGCGCCCGTGTTTTCATAAACGCGCACTTTCGAGCGGTAATAAGCGTCCAGTCCGCCCATGAAGTCCACGTGGTCCGGCGTGAGATTGATGATGACCGAAACCTCCGGGCGGAAGCGGTCGATATTCACCAGCTGGAAGTTGGAGATCTCCAGCGCGATATAGTGCCCGGGCGTTTCAAGCAGGCCGGATTCCAACAGTGTTTCACACAGCGGGATGCCGATGTTGCCGCTCAGATGCGCCTTGCCCGGAAATGCGCGGCGCAGGATCTCATACAGCAGCGTCGTGGTCGTTGTTTTGCCGTTGGTGCCGGTGATGGCGATATAATGCTGCGGCGCGGCGACCTGATACGCCAGCTCGATCTCCGTGATCACCGGGATTCCGCGCGCCTGCAGCCCCTCGATCATCGGGCTGCGGAAGGGTACGCCCGGATTTTTAACGACCAAGTCGTAATCTGCTTCAAACACGTCCGGCGTCTGCGGCGTGATTTCAACGCCCAGCGCCTCCAGCGCGGGCAGCTCCTTGATCTGCTCCTTCGGTTTGCTCTCCGTCACCGTGACCTGCGCGCCGAAGCGCAGCAGCACCTTGACCGCCGCCAATCCGCTGCGCGCCAGCCCGATCACGAGCACGCGCTTGCCTGCAAGCTCCATTGCAGCGCCTCCTCTGTTTTCCGTTATCATTTTAAATTAAAACAAATATGTAACCTATATTATATCCGTCCTGCGGGCAAAAGTCAACCGAAGAGCGGACAGGCTGCGAAAAAACCGTCCCGTCCGCCCTGTTCTATTCCATGGCAGCCGCCCGGCGTGCGCGGCTGTTCGCGGATGCGCTGCATCACCGCGCACGGCCGCCGCCTTGTTTTCCGTAGCCGTTCCACAGCAGGACCGCTTCATTGTCCATTCTATGCCGTCGATTTCCTCTGTGCCAATCGAATACAAAAAACGGGAGAAACCACCAGATATGGGAGCGATCCTTCGAGTGCGGAAAAATAACCACAAGGTCTTTGATTTCCGCCAAAAAGAAACACCCGGAGTCGTTGAGAAGAAGGGGCAAAAAAGGTGAAAAAAGGTGTTGACAAACGGG
>JAFWCS010000087.1 GCA_017534365.1 Clostridia bacterium
AAACTCTCTAAAAATTATATCTGAACGCCCTTCCGGGCGATCAAATCATTTTCAGAGCTTCAATCGCTCTCGATGTCCTCTGACATCGCATTTCCGTCTTGCGGAAATTACTGTTTGTTGAGTACAGTACTCTCAAAAAATCTTCAAGGGTTTCTTCTTATCGTTGTTTAATTTTCAATGTGCGATTGCGCCCCTCTTTTGGGGGTGCTCGAGTATGATATCACAAGGATCGGAAAAAGTCAAGCATTTTTTTAAATTTTTTCATAAACTTTTTTATTTGGCTCTGCGTAATAGCCGCAGATGAATTTTTTGCCCTGCATATAAGCATCCAGCGACGGGAACGTCACGGGATCGACCTGCCGGTTCGTGCAGTTATAGACCTTCAGCCCATCGGGGGTATTCTCGACCGCAACGGTGTGGATCCCCTTGAAAATGGTCTTATCCGAATTCCAGAAGGAAAGGATCCCGTACTGCGCGCCGGCGAAGCTCTGACGGAAGCGACCGTCATCCAGCTCCGTCTGCACCGGCAATCCGTTCTCGCGGAAATACCGTTTCAGCGCCAGCGGGTTCGTGCCGAAAATGCCCCAGAAGAACACACCGTAGGGATAGATTTCGCGCGTGATCTCGGACAGCGGCTTCGGCTTCCCCATCAGCAGACGCAGGTTATAGGCGGCGATCATCTCGCAGCCGTTGTAGGACATGGGAAACAGACCGAGCCGGCAGATGCTGAGCGGCCCGCTGCCCTGCCCGTTGAGGAGCGAGGCGCCGAGATCAATGTTTTTGTTCGACCGGTAGTTCAGACGTTCGAGCATACTGCTTTCTCACCTTTTCCTTCCACGTTTCAAACAGCTCCACGACCTTCAGACGGATCTCCACGGTTTCGTCCGCGTGGAGCACTGCGTTCTCCGACGGCGTGAACATGCGCTCCGCCGTGCGGGATTCCGATGCGGCCGGCAGACACAGCGGCGGGAACATGACGCACCACCAGTTTTGCCCGGCGCCGTCGCCGAGGATCACACGCACCGCCAGATACCGCCCGGCCGGAAGCGTGATTGCGCCGTAGCTGCGGGTCGTGAAAAATTCACGGGTCAGCGTCAGCCTTGCCCGATACGGCATGCCTGCGCCCGCGAGCACTCGATTGGCCGTTTGCTCCAGCCCGGCCCGCTGGGATTCCAGGATCGCGGCGGCCGTTTCCGGCGTCGCAGCGCCGGAGAAGAGCGCACTGCCGCTTTCAAGCAGCGCATCCCGCACGCGCAGCTTCACCGCCTGATCCGCCGCAGCGTCGGAATGCGCCAGCACGTGCAGACGCACAACGTCGCGCCGCAGCTGGCCGCAGGCAAAAAAGTACGAGGCAAAAGAGCAGAGCAGCGCCAGCACCAGCCCAAGCGCGGCCGCGCATTCGATGCGTTTGATCCGATTCATCCGATCGTTCCCCTTTCGATTGATCTGACGGGAGTATGGAACGTTCGGACGCGGTTTATTCAGTCGGCGGTCGAATCCGGCTCGCACATGTATTCGCCGATATCGCCGCGGGCGCGGAACACATAGCCGTTCTGGCTGAGGATATCCATATGGGCAAGCGCCACGCCGGTGCCGAAGGCCACGCAGTTGAGCGGATCCTCGGCGATCACGGTCCTGACGCCGGTCTTTTCGCGGAACATCTCGTCGATTTCCGGCAGCAGCGCGCCGCCGCCCGTGATGCAGATGCCGGTTTCGGCGATATCGCCGGAGAGCTCCGGCGGCGTGGTCTCCAGCACCTCCTGCACCGCTTCGGCAATCAGCTCGAGCTGCGGGCGCATCGCAAGATAAATCTCGGAGGAATTGACCTCGATGCTCACGGGCAGGCCGGTCACGAAATGCTTGCCCTTGATCGCCATGCCCAGCTCCACGCCGCGCAGGCGGGCGCAGCCGATGCGCTTCTTGATCTCCTCCGCCGTGCGCGCGCCGATGATCACGTCGCGTTCCCGGCGCACGTGGCGGATGATCGCCTCATCCAGCGCGTTGCCCGCGACCTTGACGGAACGGGAAACGGAGATGCAGCCCATCGTGATCACGGCGATATCCGTTGTGCCGCCGCCGATATCCACGACCATGGAGCCCATCGGCCGGTCACTGCCGAGTCCGGCGCCGAGCGCGGCCGCCAGCGGCTCCTCGATCAGGCAGGCCTTGGCGGCGCCTGCGGCGGTCACGAGATCCAGGATCGTGCGCTTTTCGAGATCCGTCGCCATCGACGGCACGCAGACCACGACGTTCGGCCGGAAGATCATGTTTTTGCAGATCCGGGAGAGGAAGCCGGTCAGAATGTGGCGCGTGGCGGTGAAATCGGAGACGATGCCGTTGGTCATCGGCTTGATGACAAGGATCTCATCCCGCGCTTTTTCGACCATTTCCGACGCTTTCTTGCCGATGGCCATCAGCGCGCCGTCCTCCCGTCGATAAGCTGCCACACAGGGCTCGGAGAGGACAATGCCCTTGCCCTCCACATAGATCACGATGGAAGTTGTGCCGAGATCGACACCGATATTGACACCCGGCATATTCATCCTCCTAATATATTAATGTATGAAATACTATTTCTGATCCTTCTTTTTATATTTCGTCACCGCGAGGGTAACGCAGCGCACGGATTCCGCGCCGCAGAGCCAGAGCATTTTCGCGCACTCATTCAGCGTTTCCCCCGAAGTGGAAACGTCGTCTGTGAGCAGCACCCGTTTTCCGCTGAGCGCATCGCGGTCCGGCACATCGAAAACGCCGGCCAGATTGCCCTTGCGCATCCAGGCGTTCAGGCCATGCTGCTTGCCGGTCTCGTAGCATTTGACCAGCGCCGGCACGCAGGGGATCCCAAGCGCGGCGGACAGCGCGTCCGCCAGCAGGCGCGCCTGATCGTAGCCGCGTTCCTTCCGCGCCCGCTCCGTCATCGGCACGGGCACGATCCAGTCGAAGCCGAGGTCGGGGTAACAGCTGCGCACCGTCTCCGCCATTGCCTGCGCGAACGGCGCTGCGTTATCGGGAACATGGCGAAACTTGAAGCGGTGCAAGCCCTTGCGCACGACGCCTTCATAATAATAAGGCGCGACAAGGCTGTCATAATAGCGCGCGGCGGACCGGCAGGTGCAGCACCCGGTTCCCCGGCCGCATTTCGGGCAGCGCGGATCCCCGACGCGCGGCAAAGCCGCCCTGCAGGCGCCGCAGACCGGAATATCCGCCGGCGTTACGCGGCCGCAGAAGGCGCAGCGTCGCGGCAGGAACGCAAACAGCACACGGCGTTTCATGCTTCCGCCGCGCCTTCCAGCAGAAACTGCTGCAGGCCGGAATAGCGCTTTGCCCGGCTGTTGTTTTTGACCATCCGCGTGAGGGTTTCCGGATCGCCGACCAGGATCATCAGCTGCCTTGCCCGCGTCACGGCGGTGTAGAGCAGATTGCGATAGGCCAGCTGCGCAACCACACCGGCGACCGGCATAAGCACCACGGGGAATTCGTTGCCCTGACTTTTATGCACGGTGACGGCGTAGGCGTGCTCCAGCTCCTGATTGCCGTCGAAGGGATATTCGGCAACACGGTCGTCAAAGCGCACGGTCATGACGTGCGCCGGCTCATGGATCTTCTCCAGGATCCCGATGTCGCCGTTGAAAATACCGAGGCCTTCGCGTTCGCCGCTCGTCCACGGAATGTTATAATTATTTTTGATCTGCATCAGCTTGTCGCCCTCGCGGAAAATGCGCTGGCCGAAAACATGCTCGCGCTTGTGCTTCGCGGGCGGATTGATGCGCGCCTGCAGCAGCTGATTGAGCCGTACCGTGCCGGCCTCGCCCTTGCGGGAGGGGCAGAGCACCTGAATGTCGTTCACCGGATCGACGCCGTAGGCCTTCGGCAGCCGGGTCTCAGCCAGCTCCGCGATCGTCTGCGCCGCGGCGCTCGCGCCGGAACGGCGCAGGAAAAAGAAATCCTTGTCCGTGCGCCGGAGCTCCGGGCTTTCGCCGTGGACGATCCGATGCGCGTTTGTGACGATCAGGCTCTCCATCGCCTGCCGGAACACGACGTCCAGCTCAACCACGGGCAGCACGCCCGAAGCGATCAGATCCTGCAGCACGTTGCCGGCGCCCACGGGCGGCAGCTGGTCGCTGTCGCCGACCATGACGAGGCGGCAGCCGATCGGCAGCGCCGCAAGCAGGCTCGAGAACAGCAGCACGTCCACCATCGAAAGCTCGTCGACGATCACCGCGCCGCAGGAAAGCGGATTGCGCTGATTGCGCCGGAAGCCCGGCCGGTCGTCCTGATCCCATTCGACCTCGAGCAGCCGATGCAGCGTCTGCGCTTCGCGGCCGGTCAGCTCGCTCATACGCTTGGCGGCGCGGCCGGTCGGCGCAGCGAGCGCGACCTCCAGCCCCTGCCGCTCAAACACCTTCAGAATGCCGCGCAGCGTGGTCGTTTTGCCCGTGCCCGGGCCGCCGGTGAGGATCAGGATCCCCTGCTGCACCGCGATCCGGATCGCCTCGCGCTGCTTCTCATTATAGACCACGCCGCCGATCAGCTCGGCAGCGCGGATATCCTCTTCAAAATCGGAGCTGCACTGCGGCGCAAAGCGGCGCATGAACAGCACTGTCTCCGCCGCCTGCTTCTCCGCCTGATACAGTTCCGGCAAAAACAGCATCTCGCGTTCGAGCTGCGTGATGCTGATCAGCTGTTTCTGCGCGATCAGCGCGTCCAGCCGCGCATCCAGCCGTTCCCTGCCGCAGCCGAGCAGGCTCTCGCAGGGCGGATAGAGCTTTTCGCGCGGAACACAGGTGTGGCCGCCCGTATCACGGTTATGGCGCAGCACCCAGAGGACGCCGGCGTCGATCTTATAGCCTTCGTCCGGCGTTTCCGGCAGACGGCCGGCGATGTCGCAGGCGCGGTCAAACGTGATGCCGATGCCTTCGTTGCAGAGCAGATAGGGGTTGCGCTCGACCGTCTGCGCGGCGTTGGGGCCGAACTTTTTGAAGATGCGCATGCATTCCGCCGTGGTCAGCCCGTATTTTTCCAAAGCGATCAGGGCCTCGCGCTCCGCGGCGCGGCGGTTGAATTCCTCGCTCATGCGCCTGGCGGCCTCAAGCGAGATCCCCTTGATCTGCGCCAGGCGGGTCGGCTCGTGCTCAAGCACAAAGAAGCTGTCCGCCCCGAAGCGCGCGATGATCTTCTGCGCCGTTTTTTCCTTGATGCCCTTGATGATGCCGGAGGCAAGATAGGACAGCATTTCGCTCTCCGTCTCCGGCAGCGCGGGCACGCAGCTCTCGACCTTCAGCTGCTTGCCGAAGGTCGGATGCACCGTCCAGCGGCCGGTCAGCGTCACGACTTCCCCGGGAAACAGCTCGCCGGTATTGCCGATGGCAGTCAAAAGCTCACCGTCGCTCGAAAAATCGAAGACAGTGTAGCCGTTGTCCGCATTATGAAAGGTGACGGATTCCACCGTCCCCCTGAGACTGACCGATTCATCCATTGCGTTTGATCCAAAGCAAAAAAAGATGCATGCATGGCGAGTGGATCTGTAAGCCGAGTTCTGTCATTAAAGGCAATCATCTGTCTACGCGCCGCATTGCTGCGGCGCTTGAGCCACCCGTCGGAGTATCGTCGAGCAAACGCAGGGGTCTCCCCCGCCTCCGGTCGGTGTTGCTTCGGATAGGGTTTGCAGGGCCGTGCAGTCTCCTGCACGCCGGTGAGCTCTTACCTCGCCTTTCCACCCTTGCCCGCGCGAACGCAGGCGGTATCTCTCTGTTGCACTTTCCCTAAGGTCACCCTCGGCGGCCGTTAGCCGTTATCCTGCTCTGTGAAGCTCGGACTTTCCTCACGCAGCCCGCAGGCTGCCCGCGACTGCCCAATCCGCTCGCCATGTATGCTCCGTATTATTGTAAAGCACAGACGAAAAAATGTCAAATCCTTTTTCACGCGCAGATTTAAAATGTTTACAAATCGGACTTGTATCTGTTCACAATCTGTTGTAGAATAAATAGAAACAACAAGAAAAAGAGGCGTTTGCATGGACGATATTTATATCTCCGGGCACAGACCGGAGGAAGAGATCCCGCTCGTCGACCTGAACGGCCAGCCGCCGCAGCCGCCCGCTCCGCCGGAAGTGCCGCAGCAGCAAAAAAAGAAAAAGAGAAAAAAAGCGGGGCCTGTGCGCAAGATTCTGCGCGCGCTGATCGCGGTGATTGCTGCAGTCTCGCTGCTGATTTCGGGCATCGCCTTCGCCGCAGGCTACACACGCAAGGACCTCAAACGCAATCAATACGTCTCCTTCGGGAGCCTGGCAAACAGTCCCTTCGTGACGAACATCCTGCTGCTCGGCACGGACGCCGACGCCGAGGGCACGACCCGCGCGGACTCCATGATCCTGGTTTCGCTCGATTTCGTCCATCGCAAAATCAAGCTGACCTCCTTCCTGCGGGACTGCTGGGTGGAGATCCCGACGCGTGAAAAGAAAAACAAGCTCAACGCGGCCTATGCCTTCGGCGGCGCGCAGCTGCAGGTGGACACGCTCGAAAAGAATTTCGGCGTGGATATCGACCATTACGTGATGGTGGGTTTTGAGATGTTCACGCAGATGATCGATCGGCTCGGCGGCGTGGACGTGGAGATCACGGAGAAGGAAGCGCAGTTTATCAACCGCACCACGCGCCACACCGTGGACAGCGGCAGCAGCGTCCACCTCGACGGCGCGAAGGCGCTGGTCTATTGCCGCATCCGCAAGCTGGACACCGACTATATGCGCACCTATCGCCAGCGCAAGGTCATCACGGCGCTGATCGAAAAAGCCAAGCGCACGGATCCCGCCACGCTCTTCGCCACGGCGCGGGATATCATCCCGATGCTCACCACGGATCTCTCCGCTATTGAGATCACGGGGGTGGCTTACAAGGCGGGCCTTGCGATGCTCGGCTTCCAGCTCGCGCAGACGCGTGTGCCGACCGACGACCAGATGACCGTCGGCACCAAAAACGGCCAGTGGGTCGAGGAAGCGGATCTCGAGGCCGTGCAGGATTATCTGCATGACTTCATCTATACAGACAAAATCCAGACGGAGGAGGATGCGGAATGAGCCTGACGTTTCGGCCGTTTGCCGCCGGGACCGCCCGGCATTCGAGCGGATGGTGCAGCTGTTTTACGCGCCGCCCGCCGTGCTGCATTTCCCGCCGGCGCAGGTGATGTTCGGCGTGTTCGACGCCGTGCTGAGCGGGGAGCACCGCCTGCTCGGCTATCTGATTGAAGCGGACGGGCAGCCGGTCGGCTACGCGA
>JAFWCS010000088.1 GCA_017534365.1 Clostridia bacterium
ACGCCTGTGCCGTGGTCAATGAACAGCCGCCGGCTGATCTGCGCGGCGGGGTGGATCTCGACGCCGGTCTTTTTGGAGCAGCGCTGCGAAACCCAGCGCGCCAGAAAGTACAGCCGGCGGAGATAGAGCCGATGCGCGATCCGATACATGCAGATCGCTTTGAACCCGGGATATAAAAACAGGATCTCCAGCGCCGAACGCGCGGCGGGGTCGCGCGCAAGGAAGCAGCGGATATCCTCTTTGACGGTTCGAAACATTTCTTCCCTCCAAACAAAAAAGCCTCCGTGGCCAAAACAGCCACGGAGGCGCAATGCGCGGTCCCACTCCGGTTTTCTCTCGTCATAGCCTTAACGCGGCCGAAACGCACGGGGATACTCCGTTCCCCCCGTGTGCCGCTGCGCGCACTTCGCCGACGGACGCAGACGGATCTTTTCAGCTGCCGATCCGCTCTCTTGCTGCGCCGGATGCCGGGTACTCTTCGCAGTGATCGCATCATTATATATTTACTCTTGCATTATATGCATTTTTATGAAAAAAGTCAATGCAAAAAGCTGACAAAAGCGCCTGCGGCGCGCGCAATTATTTGTGGATTCTATACGAGGCCGCCCGTTCAGTCCGCCACGTCGCGGCCGAGCAGATCGTAATCATTCACGCCGATGACCTCGACCTGCACGAAATCGCCGGGCTGATAGCTGCGTTCCGAGGTGAAGATCATCTTGCCGTCAATCTCCGGCGCATCCATATAGGTGCGGCCGGAATAGCTGTCGGTGTAGCCGTCATAATCCTCAACCAGCACTTCATAGACCTTGCCCACGCGCTGATCGTTCTTCTCCGTGACGATCTCCAGCTGATCCTGCATGATGATCTCGCCGCGGCGCACCTTGACGGATTCCTCGACCTGGTCGGGGAAGTCATAGGTGGGCGTGCCCTCCTGAGGAGAAAAGGCAAAGCAGCCGAGCCGGTCAAACTCAATTTCATTGACGAATTCGGCCAGCGCCTCAAATTCCTCCTCGCCCTCGCCGGGGAAGCCGATGATGAAGGTGGTGCGGATCACTGCCTCGGGCAGCGCGGCGCGGATCTTCGCGATCACCGCGCGCAGGAAGGCGCCGTCGCCGCGGCGGTTCATCCGCCGGAGCATGCCGTCGTCCGCGTGCTGCAGCGGCAGATCGATATAAGGCAGGATCTTCGGCTGACGCGCCATGGTCGCCAGCAGCGCATCCGTGATCTTATCCGGATAAAAATACAGCATGCGGATCCAGTGAATGCCGTCGATCTCACACAGCGCGTCCAGCAGCGCGGGCAGGCGCAGCTCGCCGTAGAGATCCATGCCGTAATTCGTCGTATCCTGCGCGATCAGAATCAGTTCCTTTGTGCCGGAAGCTGCCAGCGCGCGGGCTTCCTCGATCAGCGTTTCCATCGGCACGCTGCGGTAATCGCCGCGAATGCCGGGGATCGCGCAATAGGTGCAGCGGTTGGAGCAGCCATCCGCGATCTTGAGATAGGCCCAGTATTCGGGCGTTGTCAGCAGCCGTTCGCCGGTCAGCGGCAGGCCGGTGTTCTCCGGCTGCAGGAACAGCTGCTCGCCGTCGATCACGCGCGCAACAAGCGACGCGATCTCGCCGTTGGCGCCGATGCCGATCACGGCATCCACCTCCGGCATCTCCTGCCGGATCTCTTCCGCATAGCGCTCCACGAGGCAGCCGGTGACGATGATCTTGCCGACGGTCCCCTCTTTTTTCAGCTCGGCCATATCCAGAATGTTCTCGATCGCCTCCTGCTTCGCCTCATCGATAAAGCCGCAGGTGTTGACGATCACGGCGTCCACGCCGTCATAGCAATCCGCGATCTCAAAGCCGTTCGCGTCCAGCTGCGCGAGGATCCGCTCGGCATCCACCTGATTCTTCGGGCAGCCGAGAGAAATCATTCCGATTTTATGTTTCATCAACTCCGCCTCCGTTTTTACCCGCCGCAGGGCGGTCTGAATATCCGACCAGCCGTAACCGAGCCGCTGCAGGGCAGCGACGGTCCGGCGCAGGCCTTTCTCGTCTTCCAGATTCCGGCTGAACCGGGTCTCCAGTAACTCTACTATACGCAAAACAGGATCAAAGTCAAGCCCCTCCGCGATTTCCCGCACGATTTCGCGGTCCACACCGCGCCGCAGCAGCTCATATTCCGCGCTGCGCAGGCTCATGCCCTTGCTTTCGAGCAGCGCGGCGGCCGCATGCGTCGCATAGCGGCGATCGTTGAGGTAGCCGTATTCCGTCAGCGTTTCACAGGCTGTCAGCGCCGCTTCGCGCGCATGGCCCTTGGAAACCAGCTTCTGCACCAGCTCCTTCGTCGCGTAATCACGCACGGCG
>JAFWCS010000089.1 GCA_017534365.1 Clostridia bacterium
GGCGGCAGCGATTTTGATCCCAAAGGCATGCTTTAGAATTCGTTTCATCCTCTTGAAAAAGACCAATTCGATCTCAGCATTTCAGGGTCAATGCCATTGTAGCAAGTAGAGCGTGCATATATACAAACCGATCCGCACGCGCGATGCTCGCTTCGCCGCCACCGCCTTGTTAGGGGATTGTCCCTCAGAAACATGGTCGCACTGCTCGCTTGGAGCGCGTCGCATTGCTCCCTGTTTCTTTACCTCAACGAAAAGCCTTCACCTGCCACCGGCAGCGGCGTTTCGCTTCGCCCCTTCCGACAACTTTAAAAAATTTTTTTCAAAGAATGGACGCAGGTCGTTCCAATCTGCTCAAGGGGAAGTGGCTTTCATCAAACTAGGTTATCAGGGTTGCACATCACAGTTTCCCGCGTTTCTGATATTTGACACATACGCGGCGGGAGACAAACCGCAAACAGCTTTGAATGCTTTGCCGAAATGAGAGGCGGACGAAAAGCCGAGAAGATACGCGGTTTCAGACACGGATTTTCCTTGAACAAGATATTCCTTTGCCGCTGTGATTTTCTTCCTCATTACGAAAGCGGAAACCGGTTCACCCATTTCTTTTTTGAAGATCCGTGAAAGATAATCCGGCGACACGCCGCAGTCATCGGCAATTGCTCTGACTGTGATTCTTTCTGAAAAATGCGCATTGATAAAGGCGATGCTTTTTCGGACATGCGGTGAAAACTGCGGCTGCGCCTTGCTTTTGGCAACCAGTTCGGTCAGGGCGATCATCTGCGTGCCGAGGTGATAGAGGATCTCGTCTTTCGTTTCGGTCTTGTCAACGGTTTTAATAAATGCATCCGAGAATGCATACGCCCGGTTTTCATTCAGCCCGCCCTGAATTGCATAGCGTGTTGCGAGCGTGATTGCGCTGACCGCCATGTATCTATACTGCATCACCGCATCCTCGGACATATGGCCGGCCGTGATCTCGGAACCGATTTCACGGATTTGTTTCATCAGCGCCGGAAGATTTCCCTGCTGAATACAGGAAAACAATCGGATTTCCGTCATATAGGGCGTGCGCTTTTCCGAAGAAACGGCATCCGGAGATTTGATTGTGATCAGTTCGCCGATCTTCATTTTGCAAGCCTCTCCATTTCGCGCGCCAGACGGTTGAAATCCAGCATTTCCCACAGCGGAACGGCCAGACCGCCCTTCAGCCGCATGGATGCTTCATTCATCGCGGCGTAGTAGGCGACCTTGAAATCGGCAGATGCCGAAAGCGGCTGCTTTGCTTTGTATGTTTCGTAAAGGCCGAATGCGTCGCCCCACATATTGCGCAGCTGAAACAGATCATACGCCCGGTCGGCAAAGCAGGCGCCGCAGGGATCAATGAAGCCGGTCAGCGCAAAGGAGTTCGGATCTGCCATGATATTCATAATGTTCAGGTCGCCGTGAATCAAAACCGCCCGGTCGGGTTCGGTATAAATTCTGTCGAATAAGTCCGTTGCATTCAGCAGGAGCTCCAGCGCGCGCTTGCTGAAGTGTCCTGTTTCTGCGAGCGCCGAAAGCCCCTGCAGCCACGGATCCCGCATCGTTGCGGTGTAGTATGCATGCCAGGTATCATAGGAAGGATCTGACAGGGCGCCGAATTTTTCGTTTGTCACCGCATGCCATTCCAGCATGCCGGCAACGACCTGCGCGGCAAACGCGGCTTTCCGCTCCCTGCTTTTCAAAAGAAATGCCGGATTTAACACATTTTTGCCTGCAATGAAGCGCATCGCAAGTAAAGAGACTTCGTCGTCTTCATACGTGAACAGAACCTCCGGCATCGGCACGGAGGTGTTCGCGCGGAGCATTTTCAGCTGCGCCGCCTCGGCATTCTGCGCGCCTTTGACCCGATAGGCTTTCAGCGCTGTCGGTTCCCCGTGGATTTCGGCGCGGAACACCTTGCCGTAACTGCCGCCGCCGATGAATTTCAGGGTCTCGACGGTTTCGCCGGTTTGGCTATTTATGATGCCGGGCAATTTGCTTTTTAAGAAGCGATTATTAAGATTCATCAAATTCTCGCTCATGGTATTTCACCCTTTCGACGGCTTTTTTGAACGCATCTTTGCTTTCCGGGAGAAACGCAAACATCTGAAAGCAGTGGCACATTCCGTCATATTTATACAGCCGAACGTCCACGCCCGCCGCTTTCATTTTTTCATAAACACGGTCACTGTCGCTTTCATCCAGCTCCGCCGTTCCGCAAAACAGCGTGGTCGGCGGAAAGCCGTCAAATGCGCCGCGGCAGGGGGAAATATACGGATCGCTTCGGTCTGCGTTCCGCACGTAAACGGAAATGCGCCGCAGCAGATGCAGGTTGTCTTCGATCCGTTTCCGTTTTGCAATGCCGTAAAACGGGTCGGTATAGGCGTTTTTGATCCGGCTGTCTCCTGTGGAATCGGCGTCACCCCAGAGCGAAAAGCAGACATTGTGGCGCGGAAGCGGCAGACCGTGATCCCGAAGGAACAGGCAGGCCGTCATCGCAAGGGTCGCGCCGGCGCTGTCGCCGATAAAAACCATCTTTTCGGGCAAGAATCCTTCCGCAATCAAGTGACGATAGACCTTGACGGCATCCAGCATCTGTGAAGGCAGCTCGTTTGCCGGCCAGGTGCCGTAATCCACGCTGATCACGGCTGCGCCGCCGAACAGCCGGCTGTAATTCTCTGCCGTCCGTCTGTAATAATTGTTGAGCGCGACCTTGAACCCGCCGCCGTGAAGATGAAACAGCACCAGATCCGTCTGCCGGTTGTCGGGCAGCAGCACCTCATATGCGACGCCGTCGCACAGACGCCTTTCATGGGCATATCCGACGGGAACTTTATACGCCGCCTTCATTTTTTTTGATATGGCGGCGAACCGGTCGCTGATCTTGTCGCTCCTCGAGAGCGGGGAATGAAAAATCAAGCGCAAAACGCTCATAAGCGCTCTGCCGCGCAAAGATGCCATCCGGTTGCCCTCCTCCGTTTTTCAATTCCATCGTAGCATAAAAAGCAGATGATTACAAGCTGCGGACTGCTTTTATGTCGGATCTGGAATCTGCGTGCGGAATTGTGGTATGGGACAGCCAATATTAAAAGCAGTCCCCGCTCGCTTCACCGATCGTGGACTGCTGCAGCTTGTGCATCCCGCTTCTGCCTGGCGCTGCACTGAAAAACGTACTTTTTTTCTTTGAGTTCCATGCGCTGATTTCAAACTTCCGTTAATCCAGCGTTTCCGGCACACGCGCGTCAAACACCGCGCCGCATACCTTTGACAGCTCTTTTTTGCCGCGTCTGTTTGTTTTCCACGTGGAGAGGTTGGCCATCAGATCGCAGACAAACGCGGAGAAATAATAGTCTTTGAAATCCTTCGTGCCGAAAAACGAATACCCGTTGACCGTCACGGGTCTGTGGTTCAGAATACAATCCCTGAGCGCGTGAATGGAAAGATCCTTTCCGGTTGCGTTGCTGAAAAAGCAGTGAAACGACGGATCCAGCGCGAGAAACCGGCATTCCTCTTTCAGCCAGACATTGACGAAAAAGTGGCAGCCGCCCGCGTCCGACGTTGCGCAGACGGGCAGCGCTTTGATCCCGCAGGCGTTCAGAATATCCGTCAAGGCAATGGCTTTCAGGCGGCAGTTGAGCGCTTTGTCATATGGCAAATCAAAGGCGTTTTTCAAAATCTCCGCCGCATCGTCCGGCAGGAGATTCTTCGTCACGCCGCAATAGAACGTGTGCTTCGTCAGGTGCTCCATGATCGCCAACGCGTTTTTCCTGTCCGGCAGCGCGGCGTCATACGGAAAATGATACGCTTCAATCAGCGCGCGGTGTCCGGGGATCGCGCAAAACAGCGCATCCGGTTCTGTTTCACACTTTACGGTTTCATCCTTTATGGCAACCCGCTGCGGCGTGTATGCCGCGGCAGATTTTTTCATGAACACAACGTAGTCTTCTTTTGTTGATATCATCTTTTTGCCGAGGAACAGCAACGCCTTCGCCCGGCGGACACGAAACAGAAGGTTCATAACGAATGTCCTTATATATAATAAATCATATTCGATCGACGATCACAAACGAATCAAAATACTGCTCCTGAAAGCGAACGGCGTTTTCAATCTCTTCCTTTGTAAATGACGTTTCTTCCGGCGCGACAACCCATTTTTCTTCGATATCATCAGTTCTGTGAATCACCGCAATCACGATACCCTCAAATTCAGCCAGCGGCTGATCAACGCCGAGAATGTAGGCATCCTGCGCCTCGCCGTCTGGGGCAAGCGTTTCCTCAATATAGCCGTAGTTGATCGGATAGTATAAATTTTCGTGCTGCGGATGACAGGAGCCGAGCGGACGGTCAACTGTCACCCGAACCTTTTGCCCGAGGATCGCGTGATATTTCGGGATTCTCACAAAATATTTTTCTTCATTTTCGCCGACGATCCTGCCGCCGTTTTTGAGCATCACGCGCAGGGACGCCGGATTATCCTTGTTCAAACGAAGAAAAAACTCTTCTTCGGGGATCATGCTCGCGCCGTATGCAAGCGTCAGACGCAAGCCCTCTGTGGCAAAGCCTTTGCCCCGGTGTTCCTTTGCGATGAAATAGCCGATATGGCCGGGCACAAGCGTTTCGGGCAAAAAGTGCCGCAGCCGGAATTGCCCGACGATTTCCGTATCGTTCCAAAGAAACAGCGTCGTATCGGGCACAAAGCCTTTGGGCAGGTCGACTCCCTTGGACCGGTTGATCATTTCTGGCAGCGCTGCTGATAGAAATCGTTCGCGCGTGACGCCGTGCCATTTGTTTGTCAGCCCGTTTTCGTCTTCCGGCATCGCGGCGACAAACTGCCATTCCTTCTCTGCATCTTCATAATTGGCGAGTTTGATGTATAACATGGTTTTCTCTTCTTTTATATTTTTTGAAAAAGGGAAACGATCCAAGCCGTCAACCATAGGGGCGATCGCTCCGCAAAATCATGTTTAAACCTGCGGCGTTGCACCGTAGGGCACGCATACATGCGTGCCGTCGAGCAGCGCAAAAGCCAGCGGCGGCGCGCCGCGCGGTCCGAACGGATGGTATCCGTTCCCTGCAGCTTTCTTCATCCGAACGCTGCTCGGTATGCGTCGCCCCTGTGATCAGATCATTCTGCGTTTTCCTCCGGCGGGATGGACAGATCGATCCAATACCGCTGCAGTTCGATTTTCTCTGCCGGTTCAAATACGGTGCTTTCATAAACGCCGCCGTTTGCAAGGATCGTTCGCCGGCTTGCCTCATTATCGACCTCGCAGCTGATCAGCACGCGATCGAGCCCGATCGTTCTGCAAAAGTCCAGTCCCTGCCGCAGCATCCGGGTCGCGTAACCCTTCCGGCGTTCGGAAGGACGCACGGAGCAGCCGATATGCCCTGCATATTTTTCAAGATAGTCATTAAAATAATGGCGCACCTGCAGCATCCCCACGATCCTGTGATCGTTTTCGCGCACAAAGAGAAACTGCGTGGCCTGCACCTTCCCCGCCGGGACGGTTTCAGGATGCAGATACGTTTCGATTTCCCGCAGCCAATCCGCCGGATCGTCGAAGCGGCGCAGGGGCCCGGTCCCGTCCATGGAATCGCCCGCATCCAGAAATTCCTGCCGATAGGCGCGGATCTCCTCTGCATCTTTGATTGTCGGGAGCCGAAGCGTCAGCTTCAAATGATTCATTTTCATTCTTTCCTTATATAATTAGTGGGTTCGATATGGAATGCGTTCATTTGCATTGTTCCTCGATTCGTTTCAGCTCGCCCAGGACCCGTTCTCTGCCGTAGGCTGTCTGATGCCAGTTCTCCTTGCTGATGCCGAAGCCGTCGAAGGTGACAACGGTGAATGCGACGTCCGGGAAAGCCGTCTGATAAAGCAGCAGGCAGCGCTTTGCGTGAAAGGATTTGCAGACAATGAGCGCCTTTTTGATTTGCAACCCGCTTGCCTCAACAACGTGCTTTGCAAATTCGGCGTTTTGCTTCGTATAGCCCGATTCTTTTTCGCCGTAAATATCCGCTGATTTGACGCCATTTTTCAGTAGAATCGTCCTGTAAAAATCGTATTCCGTTGCATAGCCCGGCAGCGGAAAACCGTCGCGCTTGACGCTGTATTTTCCGCCGATGATCAGCTTGTCCGCATAGCCCTTTTGATACAATTCTGCCGCAAGCTCGGCAGCTTCCGCCAGCGACCCGCCGACCACAAAGATCGCGTCTGCTTCGCAGGGTTTGCTGCCGATAAATATATAGTCTGTGATTTCTTTTTCGTTCATATACGGTTTTTCCTCCGGTCTGTCCGGCCGCGGCGCTCTTTTTCCGCCGTAAAAATGAATCCGAATTCCGTTTCCGACAATGCAATGTTTTCAAAGCCGGATGATTTCAGATATTCTTTTGTGGCATCGGGATCATCGGGAAAAACCCGGATGGCTCTTGTTCCATAATCAATCACGGCCGCCGGATTCTTATCAATGGAAAGCACAAACCTTCCGCCCGGGTTCAGCAATCCATATACTTTGTCAATGGCCTTTTGCTTTTCTTTGATATGCAGAAAGGTCAGCGAAGAATATATAACATCAAACCGTCTGTCGAAATAATATTCACTGAAATCGCCGCAGATGAGACGGACGCTGCCAAAGCCCCCAAGGTGTTCCTTTGCGCGCGCGACCGTTTTCGGCGAAATGTCAATGCCGGTGAATTCCCGACAAAGCGGTGCGACTCTGACCGCCAGTCTGCCCGTTCCGACGCCGATTTCAAGCACGGAGTTTTCCGGGGTTAAATGCATCTTATCA
>JAFWCS010000090.1 GCA_017534365.1 Clostridia bacterium
GCAGCACGGCGGCGGCGCTCACGCCCAGCACCAGCAGGAAGACCGTCTGCCAGCCGCTGCGCTCCGACACGGCGCCGAGCGCGTAGGTGGCGGAGGTGCTGCCGACGTAGCAGAAGGTGTTCAGCAGCCCGGCCGCGAAGCCCGCGTCCAGCAGCGCGCGGTGATCGAGCGGGAAGATGCTGGTGATGACGTTGTTGACCATGTGCATCGCGCAGGCCACGCACACGAAGCACAGCAGGATCGCCCACATCACCTTTACGTGCAGGAACAGCAGGATGCAGGCGCAAAGCAGCGTCGCAGCGCCGTAAAAGATCAGATCCATTGCGGAGAGGCTGGCAACGCGGTCGTGCACCTTTTTCGTCATCGCCGCCGCGATCATCGAAACGAGCGGCAGCAGGAGCGTGAGCAGGATCGAGAAGGAGCGGTCGAGCCCGAAGGATTCATACAGCACGGAGGGGACCCAGGTGGTCACGCCGTCCTTGATGAAGCCGTTGGCGATCCCGGCCCCGGCGGTCAGCGCCAGCACGGGCAGCATCGCGCGCGAGATCCGCGGTCCGCTGCGCGCTTGGGCTTTTTCGACCCGCTGCGGCGGATCCGACCGGCCGTAGAGCAGGAACCAGAGCGCCGCCGTGACGAGCAGAACGACCGTCGCGGTGAAAAACGGCGCTTTCCAGCTGCCGAGGCGGTCGCTCAGCGCGCTGATGCCGTAGGCGAGGAAGGTGCCCGCCGCGGTGGGCGTGCTCATCACGACGATGGCGCGCGGGATCTTCGCGTCGCTCACGCGCAGCGAGATCGTTTTGATCAGCGTCGTCCAGAGGATGGACTGCACCGCGCCGTTGAGCAGCCAGAGATATTTCATCACGGCGATATTGCCGCACAGCGGCATCGAGAAATTGATCGCCGCCGAAGCGGTCAGCGCGAAAAAGACCATGTATTTGGAATTGTAGCGGTGCGAGAGCACGCCGTTGACCAGCTGCCCCGCGCCGTAGGCGAAGAAAAAGCAGGAGCTCACGAGGCCGGCCTGCTCCTTGCCGGTGTGGAGCGCCTCGATGATGGAAACGATGGAGGCGTTGTAATTCAGGCGGCCGATGTAGGCCGCGAAATAGGCGAGCCAGCAGATCAGGATGATGCGCTGATCCTTGCCCGCGCCGCGTGCCGGAGGCATGAGAATCACCTTCTCAAAAAATCTGCCCCCATTTTAACACGCGCGGCGGCGGAATGCAAGAGCGGAATGGAATTCTGTATTTGACAAGTGGAATAGAATCTGATAAAATAGAAAATAATCGGCGGCAGCGCGTCTGTTTCCAAAAAAGCGACGGTTTGTTATTGATTTTTTCACATTCGTGCGTTATAATTTTACTGAATATCAGATCTTTTGCCGTGCGAAGCCGGCAAAGAGAGAAAAGAAGGTTCGGTATCATGGCACAGTACGATGCATTTTCCGGCGTTTATTCGCTGCTGCTGACCCCGTTTCGCTGGGATCGCACGATCGACGAAGCGGCGTATGAGGAGTATGTTGCGTGGCAGGCGGCGTTCCGCCCGCAGCATTTGTTTGCCGTGTGCGGCTCCTCGGAAATGATGGAGCTCACCCGCGAGGAGCGCATCCGCTGCGCGGGGCTGGCGGTCAAAAATGCCGACGGCGTGCCGGTGTTCGCCACCGGCAACCTGGAGCCGACCTTCGAGGCGCAGGTCGAGGAGATCCGCGCGCTCGAGCAGCAGGGCGTTTCCGGCTTGGTGTTCGTCACGCGCGGCATGTGCGACCGGCCGGCCGAAATGTATGAATATCTGATGGATCTCGCTTCACGCACCGCGCTGCCGCTGCTGCTCTATGAATTCCCCGGCATGCAGCCGCATCTGATGGACGCCGAGACCTACGGCAAGCTGGCCGCCTCCGGCCGCTTCCACGGGATCAAGGACTGCACGTGCAGTCTGCCCGCCATCGAGGGCAAGATCCAGCGGCAGGGCGATTCCAACGTCCTGCAGGCGAATATTCCCTATCTCTACGACGCTTGGTGCGAGGGTGCCCGCGGCGTCGTGGCCACGCCGACTACCTGCGGCGCGGATCTGTTTGTGAAGATGTGGGCGGCGTTTTCCGCGGGCGACAGAGAAGGGGCGCGCAAGGCCCACCAGGAAATCATCCTGCTCGATCAGGCGATCGACAGCGGCTTCTGCGCGAGCGCCAAATATCTCTGTCAGCTGCGCGGCCTGCCGATGCAGTGGTTCACGCGCGGCAAGCAGAATCTCAGCCCGGCGCGCCTGCGCTCGATCGAAGTCTTCTATGATTACGCGAAAGAAAACGGGATTTTCAAAGATTAAAGGAATTCAGAAAACAGCTTGATGCGGCGGCTGCGCCGCATCCGGGAGGGACGTTATGAAAAAGCTGAAAGCCAACGTCTGCGCCGTGACCCATAACGGGCGCGTGCGCGAACAGAACGAGGATAACTACAGCCTGAACGGACGCATTACGGAGGATGAGCTGCGCAAGGGCTCCGCCTATGTACAGAGCATGGTCGAGCCGTTTCATCTGACGGTCTGCGACGGCATGGGCGGCGAAAGCTACGGCGACGTGGCTTCGCACATTGCGGTGCAGACAATTGCGGCCCACGCCGCCCGCGTCTATGACAGCGGCGAGGATTTTGCCTTTGCGATCACCGGCAGTCTGGAGGAGGCGAACAACCGCATCTGCGCCGAGATCACCAGCCGCGGCAAGCGGATGGGCACCACCCTCGCGGCGCTGTATGCCGTCAAGGGCCGCCTGCTCTGCGTCAATATCGGCGACACCCGCGTCTATCATTATTCCAAGGGCATCCTCGAGCAGATGAGCTTTGACCACACGCACGCCCAGTCCATGGTGGATGCCGGGCAGGCCACGCAGGCCGCCGCCGGCAACATTCCGGACGCCAAGCGTCTGACCCGCCACCTCGGCGTATTCCCGGAGGAAGCGGCGCTTTCGCCGAATATCAGCGTGATTGACGACGTGGACAGCGGCGATATCCTGCTCCTTTGCAGCGACGGTCTGACCGATATGGTGTCCGACAGCGAGATCACAACGATCCTCTCCGCGAGCGAGAGCGCGCAGGATGCGGCGAGCAAGCTCGTGCGCAAGGCGCTTGAGCACGGCGGCAAGGACAACGTCACGGTGATGGTCGCCTTCTTCGACGTGGAAGAAACCGCGATCTTCACGCCGATCGCCGCCGCCATGGTGGGCGACAGCGACGCCGATTATGAGGATGAATACCGCACCAGCTTCGGCGCGAAGCAGGGCTTCGAGGAGGAGGAGCATCCCGTGTCGCCCTATGCCAACGCCGACGCGCGCGCCTACGTGCCGCCCGTGGATAAGGGCAAGATCATCAAAATCGCGGTCGCCGTTGCGGCGATTCTTGCGGTGCTTGCGCTGGCCGGCCTTGTGGTCCGCGCGATCATGAAGAACCGCGAGGCGTCAGCAGAGGCGCTCACCACCACCGGCACGACCTATAATTTTATCTATTCGACCATGCCGACCGAGCCGACGACCTGGGCCTTCGAGACCAGCACCTCGAGCACGACGGAATCGACGACGTCAACGACCGCGACCACGGCGCCGACCACGCGCCAGCCGCGCACGACTCCGCGCACCACGGCCCGGCAGTATAATAACGTCACCACCCGCGCGCGGCCCGCGACCACCAAGGCCCCGACGACCAAGGCTCCGACCACCACGGCGCCGACGACGGCGCCGACGACCGCGCCCACCACCGCGCCGACGACGGCCCCGACAACCGCGCCGACCACCGCGCCGAC
>JAFWCS010000091.1 GCA_017534365.1 Clostridia bacterium
AAGAACTGACAACCGCATAAAACAGCAACGCCGGAGACCGCGGTCTCCGGCGTTGCTGTTTTATGCGGTTGTCAGTTCTTCTTTGCGCGGCGTTCCTGCAGGGCGGCGGTGATCTTCTGCTTTTTCTCGCCGACCAGATCGTATTTGAACATCGGGAGGATCGAGAGCAGCGCAAGAATGCCGGGCATGGCCGTGTAGGCGAAGAAGATCACATTTTTCGTGTGATCGTCAAAGGCCGCGCCCGTGCTGAGCGCCTTGTCATAGCCGGAGAACTGCACGAAGATCAGACCGAGCGCAACGCCGAGCGCCAGGCACACCTTGATCGTCAGCGACAGCAGGGAGTAAACGGGGCCTTCCGTGCGTTTGCCGGTTTCATATTCATAGTAGTCCACGCAATCGGCGGTCATGATCATCGGCAGGAGCGTCACCGCGCCGAACTGCAGACCGATCAGGAACAGGAAGATGTACAGCACGATCTGATTGACGTGGAACACCGCGAAGGCGACGTAAGCGACGATCGAGATCACGAAGCCGTAGACGGAGAGCAGCAGATAGGCGTTGCGTTCGCCCATTTTTTTGACCAGCACCGGTGTGATCGCCATGGAGATCATCGAGCCGATCGCGGTGGTGATGCCGAGAATGATGACCAGGTTCTGGCTGCCGAGCAGGGCGTTGGAGGCCTGCACCTGAATGCCCATCGCCATCTGACGGCCGAAGCCGAGGAAATAGGAAACGATGACGAGGATCAGCGGCTTGTTGCCCTTGATCGCGGCCAGCATATCCTTGATGGAAGCGGTTTCGCCGGTCCGGTAGGGCACGCGCTCCTTGTTCCACAGCACGATCAGCGCCAGCAGCAGGCAGCCGGCGACGGCCGTTGCGACCGCGGTCCAGAAGTATTCGCTCGCGATCATCGGCGCATCCTGCTGTCCCTTTTCCACGATCACTCTGGAGCCTTCGGGGATCAGCAGGCAGACCACCGGCACCACGACCGCGCAGGCGGCAAAGCCGATCTGCTTGGCGGTGTTGGCGATGGAAACGATGTTTGTGCGCTCGTCGGGGTTCGGCGTGAGCACCGCCGCGATGCCCTGCGTGGGCACATCCGCGAGCGTCATGCCGAGGCACCAGATCAGAGAGGTCACGAAAATATAAACATAGAGCTTACTGCCGGCTTTGTCCAGATGCAGCGCCGGGATATCATAAAAGATCAGCGCGGTGAAAACCAGCAGGATCGGAATGGAAACGAGGATGAAGGGCTTGAATTTGCCCAGCTTGCCGCTGGTTTTTTCGATCCGGTTGCCGACGATCGGGTCAAAGACGGCGGAAACGATCTTTGCCACGAGGATCAGGATGCCGACGATCGCAAATTCAGCGCCGAGGATGGAGCCGTAGAACTCCGCCTGATAGGAATTCAGCAGGCCGACGATCATCTGGAAGCCGAACAGACCCAGCGAATACGCGAGGATCTCCTTGAGCTTCATATATTTTTGATTGGTGGTATCCATGCAAAGAACCTCCTTCAGTTTTTCAGCGCAGCGCGAGCGCGCGGGTCCAGCAGGTGAAAACGCCGAGCAGCATCAGCGTGAATTCCGCCAGCCCCAGCCGCTGCAGCAGGCCGGCCAGCGGCGCGCCGATGCGGGCGGAGAGGCGGGCGAGGGGCGAAGTGTCCGTGAAGTCGCGCAGCGCCACGGCATCCGCGCCGTTGAGCAGGGTAAAGGTCTCGGTGCGGCAGTTGGCGGGCGTCACGGTGCTGACGGTGTAATAGACCGTCACGTCGACCGCTTCCCGGCTCGAGGTCGGGAAGGCGCCGCGCAGCGGCAGCGTCACGCTTTCGCCGGGCTGCAGGGTCTTGACCGGATCGACTTTCACGGTTACGTCCGCGCCGTCAATATTCACGCCAGTCAGACGGATGCGGCTGTCCTGACAGACGTTGGTCACGGTCAGCCCGTCGGCCGCCTTGTCGATGAAGCCGGGCACGCAATTGGTGAATTCAAAATAGACCTTGCGCGCCGGGTTCGTGCTGTAGTGGAACTGCGGAAAGGCCGGGTCGGAGTAGACGTCTTTCAGGCTGTCTGTGACGAGCATCTTGACCATCAGCACCCGGGTGTAGTTGTCCCAGAGCGTCATGCCGTGGAAGAGGCCGTCCACAAACCAGGTGTGATCCGGCAGATAGCAGGTGGACGCGTCGATATCCATCGCGGGCGAGACCTTGTATTTGCCGCCGCAGTCGTTGATCTGCCTGTAACCGTCCGTAAAGCGCTGCCCGATCGGCGCGCAGGTTGCGCCGGTGGAGGATTTCACGGTGATGATCGCGTCGGAATTCATCTGCAGGCCGGTCACGGCGGGATGCCCCGTGCCGGCAAGGATCAGGATATTCGTGCCGTTTTTCTGACAGGCGCGGAACTGCTCCGCGACCGTCGGCTGCACCTGATAATGATATTCGTCGCTCAGCGCGATCAGCCGGGCGCTTTCCACGGGGTCAAGCAGTTTTTCCTTGACTTCCTCATAGAATTCGGGCGGCAGGAAATCCCACATGCTGCCCCAGTAGCCGAGCACATCCAGCAGATAGGGGATGAAATAATGGATGATGTTGTCAAGGAAGCCGAGCTGCTGCGCCTTGACCAGCCAGTCGTAATCCTCCTCAACCTGGTTGCCGTGCTCGATGAAGCGGATCAGGCAGTCCTCATCCAGTTTTACGCAGTCGTTCATCGGGTCGTAGGCCAGCGCCGCCCCGCCGATGGCCGGCACGGTCAGCACCGCGTTGTGCACGCGGTTTTTTTGGCCGTAGAGCGCCAGATAGGTGGAAACGGTCTGCCCGCCGTGGCTGACAGCGAAGATGTTGACGCGATCCTTGCCCGTGTAGGCCAGCACGGATTCGACCAGTTCATCCAGCTGGGCCGCGCACTCGAGCTGTCCCATGC
>JAFWCS010000092.1 GCA_017534365.1 Clostridia bacterium
TATTCTCTTATCTGAAAGGAGTCTTTTCGATGGCTCGTATTTATACGGCGGCCGACCGGCTCATCGGCGGCACGCCCCTGCTCGCGCTCACGCATCTGATGCAGGCGGAGGGCCTGCGCGCGCGGGTGCTCGCAAAGCTGGAGGCCTTCAACCCCGGCGGTTCGGTCAAGGACCGCGTGGCCATGGCCATGATCGACGACGCCGAGGCGCGCGGCCTGCTCAAGCCCGGCGCGGTCATCATCGAGCCGACCAGCGGCAACACCGGCATCGGGCTCGCCTCCGTGGCGGCGGCGCGCGGCTACCGGCTCGTGATCGTCATGCCCGATTCCATGTCCATCGAGCGGCAGAAGATCCTGCGGGCTTACGGCGCCGAGCTGGTGCTCACCCCCGGCGCGCAGGGGATGTCCGGCGCGATCGCCAAGGCTGAAGCGCTGGCCGCAGAAATCCCCGGCAGCTTCATTCCCGGGCAGTTTGACAATCCGGCGAATCCGCAGGCGCATTTCGATACCACCGGTCCGGAGATCTGGGCCGATACCGACGGCTGTGTGGACGCCTTTGTTGCGGGCGTCGGCACGGGCGGCACGCTGACCGGCGTCGGGCGCTATCTCAGGTCCAAAAATCCCGCTGTGAAAATCATTGCCGTTGAACCGGCGTCCTCCCCGGTGCTCTCGCAGGGCAAGGCGGGGCCGCACGGCATTCAGGGCATCGGCGCAAACTTCGTGCCGGCGGTGCTGGACACCGATCTTTATGACGAAGTGTTCCCGGTCAGGGACGCGGACGCGCTGGAAACCGGGCGGCGCATCGGCCGGACGGAAGGCGTGCTGGTCGGCATCTCCTCGGGCGCGGCGGTCTATGCGGCGCTGCAGGTGGCCAAGCGCCCGGATTTCGACGGCAAAACAATCGTCACGCTCCTGCCTGACGGAGGCGACCGCTACCTTTCGACCGCGCTGTTTCAGGAATGAGCGGGCAGACAATCTATGCAGATAACGCCGCGTCGACCCGGCTGAGCGCTGCGGCGAAGGCGGCGATGCTGCCCTGTTTTGACCTTGTGTATGCCAATCCCTCCGCGCCGCACGCCATGGGGCGGGCGGCGGCGGCAGCGCTGACGGATGCGCGCGCGCAAATCGCGGCGGCGCTCGGCTGCGACCCGGCGGAGCTGTATTTCAACTCCGGCGGCACCGAGGCGGACGCGCAGGCGCTCCGGACGGCGGCAATTCTCGGAGCACAGTCGGGAAAACGGCATATCATTTCCACCGCGTTCGAGCATCACGCCGTGCTGCGCACACTCGACCTTCTTGGGCAGGAGGGCTTTGAAATCGAGCTGCTGGCCGTACCGGAAAACGGCGTCGTCACGGCGCCGCAGGTGGCGGCGGCCATCCGGCCGGACACCTGTCTGGTCTCCGTGATGTTCGCAAACAACGAAATCGGGACCCTGCAGCCGGTCGCGGAGATCGGCGCGGTCTGCCGGGCGGCGGGCGTTCTGTTCCACACCGACGCCGCGCAGGCGGCCGGGCAAACGCCGATCGACGTGCGGACCCAGCAGATCGACCTGCTTTCCCTCTCCGCGCATAAGTTTCACGGGCCGAAGGGTGTCGGCGCGCTCTATGCCCGCAAGGGCCTCTGCCCCGTCCCACTGCTTGCGGGCGGCGGGCAGGAACGCGGCGCGCGGCCGGGCACGGAAAATCTGCCCGGCATCGTCGGCATGGCCGCGGCGCTGGCGGAAGCGACGGCCTGCCTGAACGAAACGGCGGCGGCGCTCACCGAACGGCGCGACTGGCTGATCGCCGGGCTGTCAGAGATCCCGCAGGCCGTGCTCAACGGCGACGCGGAGAGGCGGCTGCCGGGGAACGTCAATTTCAGCTTTGCCGGCATTGAAGGCGAAGCGCTGCTCCTGCTGCTGGATGCGCGCGGAATCTGCGCCTCTGCGGGCGCGGCCTGCACGGCAGGCGCTCCCGAACCGAGCCACGTGCTGCTGGCGATCGGACGCAGCCCCGCCCTCGCGCGCGGCGCGCTGCGGCTGACCCTGTCCGCCGACGTCACGGACGCGGAGATCGAAGCGATCCTTCGCGCCGTGCGGGAAACCGTTGCGCTGTTGCGCGCAGCACCCGGCCGGAATAATCAATGATTCTATGAAAAGAGGACGACCCATGCTACGGATTCAGAACAAACCGGCGCTTCGCGGCTTCCCCCGCCGCAAATCGGCATGAAGGCGCTGATCGCCATGAGCGGCGGCGTAGATTCCGCCGTGGCCGCGATGCTCATGCAGGCGCGCGGTTGGGACTGCATCGGCTGCACGATGCGCCTGTATGACGCGCCGTCCGCCGAGGGCGGCAAGACCTGCTGCTCGCTGGACGACGTGGAGGATGCCCGCAGCGTTGCCAACCGGCTCGGCATCCCCTTTTATGCGTTCAATTATAAGGAGGACTTTCGCAAGGCCGTCATCAACCCGTTCATCCGGGCCTATCAGACCGGCCGCACGCCGAATCCCTGCATCGACTGCAACCGGGAGATGAAATTCTCGCGGCTGTATCAGCGCGCGCGGGAGCTCGGATGCGACGCGGTCGTAACCGGCCATTATGCGCGTATTGCGCAGGACGGCGACCGTTATCTGCTGAAAAAGGCGCTGGATCCCGA
>JAFWCS010000093.1 GCA_017534365.1 Clostridia bacterium
AACGCCGCGCAGTAACTGTCTGATTCATAAAGACGTTCCGTCATCTTGCACTCCCGTTTTCACGCCGCAGAACGCAGCGGCTGATCTCTGCTTTCATTATATCAAACAAAATGATATTTGTCTACCACGATTTAACAGAAAGCCGGGTCCGCAGAACAGCTGCAGACCCGGCCGCGGGTAGAGGCTTTGGTTTTCAGGCGATCACAGCAGGAGCGGTTCCATGCCGAGCAGATCGCGGAAGAAATTCAGAACGTGGACCAGACGCATGCGCAGGAACAGGCCGCTGTGTGAGATGAAAAATTCAATGCGCGAGAGCAGGTCTGAGGAGGCGGAGATCAGCACGGGCGGCGGATCGTCATCCGTCGGGGCGGGATCGTCTTCCGCTTCCTCCACGGCAGCCGCCTGCGGCGCGGCCGCAAAAACGGGCAGCGCAAGCGAACCGAGCAGCAGCGCGCACAGCAGCAGCGCGAGCAGTTTTTTAGCGAGTGTCATGGCAAACTCCTTTCGATCGATTGGGTGCGAAACGGCTGATAATGCAGCGCGCGTCGCAAAACCAGCGGGCTCAGAAGACGGGCGGCGGCAAAACGGCAATGGCGAACCGCAGATAGTTCACCAGCCGCAGCACGGCCGTGATCAGGCTGTCGAGGAAGGGCAGCGCCTGCAGCGACGGGAGCTCCGCGGCATACGCCGGCGCGGCGAGCGCGATCAGCAGCAGCGCGCAGAGCAGCAGCGCAGGCAGCAGTTTCGTCCGCTTCATAAAATCATCTCCTTTTCTGAAATGCGTGGTTCAAGGAGAATCGCGCGATGTATTTGCAGGATCCGATCAGATCCGATGCGGCATCAGAAGTGGCCGCCTCCGCCGCCGTGGCCGCCGGAGCTGCCGCCGCGGGAGGAGGATGAGGAGGACGTGCTCTTCGGAATGGCCGTGCGGCTGGTATCCGTGCGGATAAAATCATCCGACTGCGTTTCAAGCTGCAGGCTTTCGGGGACGATGTAGGCCGTGGCGTTCTGCTGCTGGCGCACGGATTTGAGCGAAGCGGCGCGCCCTTTCTGGATCAGATAGGAGATCACAAACGCGACGCCGAGGCTGACAAGCAGCCAGACCGGGGAAACAAAGGGGTGAACGACTTTTTTTACTCCTTTATAAAGCATATCCGTCAGCTTGGGCAGCGCTGCGGCAAAGTCGTTGTCGTGCAGCCGATCGCTGACCTGCGAAACGGCGGCTTCGCTCCTGCTCTGGGAGCCGAAGGCCTTGTTTGCGGCTTCGCCCGTGGTGCTGATCCACCATGCGCGGTCCTCCATGCTCAGCAGAAACAGCACGCCGCTGCGATCATCGCCCCGGCCATAGCCGAAGGAATCATAAAACCGGTCGGCATAGCCTTTGGTGTCCATGCCTTCGGTGGTGTTTGTCGTCACGATCACGAAATCGCAGTTCAGCTCGTCGCTGTAGGCCTGCAGCTTTTCCTGCAAAGCGGCAGCGTCCGCAGCGGAAAGCAGGCCGGCGTCATCCACCAGCAGCGGCGCTTTTTCGCCGTCGGTTTTCATGCGGGAGAGGGCGCCCTGCTTGGACCAGCCGCCGTCCGTCAGCGTTTCCTCAATGAAATCGAGAAATGCCGTGCAGGCGTCGCCGTAGGTCTGCGCCGCATCATAGCGGTCTTCGAATGCACCGGTCACGTCGTCGTCAAAATAGTAAACACCGCGCCCCATCGGCTGCAGGAAAAAGCGTTCCTGCTCGTTCGGCTCGATGCTGACCAGCAGCACCAGACCGTCCGGGTTTTCTTTTTTCTGTAAAAATGAGGTTTCGGCATAACGCATCGGACTTTCATCGCCGAGATCCTCCTCGCTGCAGAGCAGGATCAGCGGGCAGAAGCCGGTGTCGGCCTCGATCTTCGCCGCGCGGCTCTCGATCGACTTCAGCGCACCCTCTTTGAGCAGAAAAGCCGCGTCAAACACGTGCTGCGCAGTCGCAGCGGGCGCTTCTGCCGCAGGCGCGGGCGCATCGGGCGCCGCAGCGGCATTTGCGCTTTTCAGCATGGATTCAACGAGGGCGTAAAAGCTGACGCAGGCTTCATAATACGTTGAGATGGAGGCAAAGGAGGTTTCAAAGGCGGTGAGCACCTGCGCAGGGAATTTTTCGGCGGCGTGCGCGCCGGCGATCTGCGTGGTGTAGGCGGCGCTGTCCGTTTCGTCACAGACGGCGAGCATGATGCCGTCGCGTGTGCCACGTTCGGCATTGAGCTGCGCGAGCGCGAGCGCCTCGATACTTTCATAGTTATCCAGATCGTCCGTCAGGGTGATCATGGCGTAGACGTTATAGGTGTTCTCGATCTGCTGCGCCGTCGCTTCCAGCGCGTCGATCTGCGCGTCGGTCAGCGCATACGTCTGATTGGCGTCGAACACGTGCAGGGCGGAGGCGGGCAGAACGCTGCCGAGCAGCAGGGCAGCGACCAGCAGCAGGCCGAACAGTTTGGTTTTCATACAGCCGCCTCCTTTCAAAGCAGGGCGATCAGCCACATCACGGCGTAGGCTGCGCCGCCGAGCGCCGCTGTGAGGATGCCGACCCATTTCCAGAACGCGTTTTTATCCAGCGGCAAGTCGCCGACCAGCTTGCCGGTCTGTCCGTTCATGGCGAAGGTGTATTTCTGACCGTTCCACGTGGTGTTGAGCAGCCAGACCGGGTAGAGCGCGTAGCGGGCAACGCCGTTGCTCGTGCCGATTTCCGCCGTGCCGGTCTCTACGCTGTCATAGCCGGAAACCGTGTCGCGGAAGGCGTCGACCGTGCTCTGACGGATGCGTTCGTCCGCGCGCGCAGCGTTCTGTTCGGCGGTCACGTCGTATTTGTCGGCCAGATAGCCGGAGAGATAGGCGGCGTTGAACGGCACGGCCTGCGAAACGTCGAACGGCTCGATGGATTCCATCAGCGTGTCATCCATTTTTTTCGATCCGTCCACGGGCAGGGCGTCGAAATGCAGCGTGCCGGCGCGCAGCACGTCATAATAAGAGGTTTCCGTATAGCGATAATTGCTGTCGCTCCAGTTTTTCCGCTTTTCCGCCTTATACAGAATGTTGGCGTTTGCGTCGCAGCTGAACAGCCAGTAGGGCACATACAGGCCCTTGATCTCATCGATATGATTCTGATCTTTAAAGATCTTCGGCAGCAGCTTTTTGCCCTCCAGATGCTTGTTGAGCGCCGCCTTGGCCGCCGCTTTATCCAGCTTGAAGGGGAGGATCAGATCCGGCTTGAGCATACCGGAGAACTGCCCCTTCATGACCACGGGGTTGCCGCAGTAGGGGCAGCTGGAAGCCGCGGTGGTTTCGTCGCCGACCACCTCGCCGCCGCAGGACTGGCAGCTGTAGATCAGCAGTCCGCTTGTTTCATCCTCAGTCCAAACGGCATTTTCGCGCATCCATTCGCCGTTCGGCTCGGCAGGCTGTGAAAGATCTCCCTGCGCGTCCTTGAAATCGTCGACGGAAAAAACGGAATCGCAGTAGGGGCATTTCAGCGCCTGTGTTTCGGCATCAAAGACCAGCGCGCCGCCGCAGGCCGGGCATTTATATTCGACCAGATCTGACATGGAAGTTCCTCATTTCTATAGAAATTATGGCTTCTTGCAGCTTTTGCAGAAATCGGCAAGCACGCAGCTGCCGCACTGCGGCCGCCGGGCGATGCAGGTGTCGCGCCCGTGGAGGACGCAGCGGTGGCAGAAGTCGTTACTTTCCGCCGGATCGAGCAGCCCGCGCAGCGCGGTTTCCACCTTGAACGGATCCCTGGTTTCCACCAGACCGAGCAGGTTCGTGATGCGGATGACGTGGGTATCCGTCACCACGGCGGGCTTGCCGTAAACGTCGCCGAGGATCAGGTTCGCGGTCTTGCGCCCGACGCCGGGCAGCGAGGTCAGCGCTTCCAGCGTATCCGGCACTTTGCCGTCAAACTCCGTCAGGATCTTCTGACACATGCCGACGATATCCCGCGCCTTGGCGCGGTAGAATCCGCAGGAATGGATCAGCGCCTCCACCTCCGCCACGTCCGCGGCGGCAAAGGCCTGCGCATCCGGAAACCGGGCAAACAGCGCGGGCGTGACCAGATTGACCCGCGCGTCCGTGCATTGCGCGGACAGGCGCGTGGCGATCAGCAGCTGCAGCGGATCCGCCGACTCCAGCGAGCAGAGCGCCCCCGGATAACGCGTTTTCAGCGCGGCAACGGCCTTGGCTGCGCGTTCTTTTTTTGTCATTCCGATCCCCTCCGCGACCTTCCGATCCTCTTTTATCCATTATAAACAATAAACCACAAAAAGAAAAGAGAATTTTTAATGAATTTTAAACTTTCGGTGACTTATTTTCAAAACGGTTGATTTTGCAGGCGAATTGTGTTAGATTTAATTTGTATCAATGCCGCGTTTTTCAACGGCTGAAGAAACTTTTTTGTGAGGAGTGGACCCGGATGAAAAAGAAATCCTCTGCCGCGCTGTGTGTGCTGATGTGCGTCATGCTCGTGCTGAGCACGTTCGCCGCCTGCGGCGTCAAACGGAAAAACAATGAGGAGGACGCCACGACGCTCGCGCCGGAGGAAAGCTGGTATGCCGGTGCGGATCAGACCTATGCGCCGGTGAATATCACCAGCATGGAGCTGGCGGATCTGGTCAATGAAGCGCTTGGCGCGGAGGCTGCGAATTTCAACGGCGACCTGAATACCCTGACCGGGGAGCAGAAGGCGCGCGTGGAGCAGCTTGCCGAGCAGAAGGGCTACACCGTCACGAAGGATGCCAGCGGCAACACGGTGATTCAAAAAGAAGATCTGCCCACCGAGCCGGCGAAGCAGGAGGACGTCAACAACATCCTCAGCAGCGCCAGCGTGAGCGATCTTTCCAACGTGTCTCCCTCTGATTACAGCCGCATCTATCAGGCGGCGAAGGACAACGGTGCGACCGCCGTTTCCAAACCGGACGGCAGCGTTGAGATCGTGCAGACGGTCCCGACCACCGTGCCCCCGCGCCGCGTGACGACCACGGCCCCGGGCGGCAGAGGCACCACGGCCGGCACGCCCGGCACCGCAGCGCCGAACCCCACCACGGCAAAGCCCGTGGCAACGACGACCCGTCACGGGCAGTCGACTGCGCTGCCGACCTATCGTCCGGTTCCGACCAGCCCGCCCCTGCCCGCCGGCACGACGCTTTCCGCCGCGCAGTATGCGCAGCCTGCCTGGGTCACCACGGCAACCATGGGCAACAACACCGTGCTCAATCACATCGCCATGGCGAAGGACGGCGGCGTTGTAACCGCCGGCACCACGGTCGGCGAAGCGGACAGCGGTATGGCGGACGGCAAGGGCGTTCTCATCAAGTATGACGCGAAGGGCAAGCAGCTCTGGAAGGATACGCTCGACGCCAACAAGACCGTGTCGTTCAACGACGTGGCGGTCCTGACGGACGGCAGCGTCATCGCTGTCGGCGCAACGATGGCCACGGATCTGGTGCCGGATTCCGCTTATAAGTGCAAGGACACCGTGGAAGCGCTGCTTGTGAAATACAGCGCCTCCGGCAACCGGCAGTGGATCAAGATCATCGGCGGCAGCGGCGCGGACGAATTCGATTCCGTTGCGGCAACGCCCGACGGCGGCTTTGTGGCCGGCGGCACCTCCAGCTCCGTGGATCTGGATATGAAAGGCGTCGGCACGAACGGCTCCAGCAAGGCGTTCTGCTTCAAATTTGACGGCAGCGGCAACATCGCGTGGAAGACCGCCGCGGCGGGCAGCCGGCACTGCTCGGTGGACGGTCTGGCTGTCAACAGCGCCGGCACGATCTTCTCCAGCGTGACCACCTACTGCGTGGACGGCGACTTCGCCTCTCTGCCCGGCACCCGCGAGGGCCGCCGCTACAGCGTGGCCATGTGCCTCACGCCGGCGGGCCAGATCGCCTGGGCGACCGCAATTTGCGACAACGGCGCCATTCACACGCCCTCCGTGGCAGTCTCGCCGGACGGCGGCTGCGTGCTTGCGGGCTTCTACAGCAGCAACAAGGAAGGCAACACGATGTTCCTCAAGGGCATTTACAACGGCGGCAATCTCGGCACCTACGACGGTCTGGCAGTCAAGTTCAACAGCCAGGGCGGCGTTTCCTGGATCACCACGCTGATCGGCTTCGAGAGCGACTATATTTATGATATCGCGCCCGTGAAGGACGGCTATGCCGTTGCGGGGTATTCCAAATCCTCCAACCGCGATTTCGGCGCGGCCAACAACGGCAATTACGACGGCTACATGTATATCCTCGGTGAACACGGCGACAAGCAGACCCGCTCCTCCTTCGGCGGCAGCGATTCGGATACGCCCAGGGGCGTGTGCACCGACGGCGCAAACAAGGTCTATGTCTGCGGCATGACCAATTCCGGCGACGGCTTCTTCGCCAGCGCCCCCGTCAAGGGCGCGGCCAACAAGGGCGTCGGCATGGTCGCTTCGTTTGATGTGACAAGATAACAATATCATCAGGATCAGATCCGGCGTTCCCGCAAGCCATATCGCTGAGGGAGCGCCGGATTTCAATTAGGGATCAGGCGTCAGGAATCAGGCGTCGGCAGGGGCGAACGTCGATCAGTCGGCCGTATTTGATTCGAAAAGACGAAAAAACATGGGAATGACGGGAAAAAATAGAAAAAATGTTTGAAATTTCATGCTTCCCGTGTTATGATAAAATATAATATTTTTTTATAAGGTACGTCAGATCTGCTTTGAAAGGAGGCATGTTCCTTGAGCATGAAAGAGATGCCGGACGTTCCGGCGCAGGAGCTTGCGGAGCGCCCGGAGGAGCCGGCGGCGCCGGAAACGGAAGAGGAAGCCGCCGCGGCGACGAGCCCGCAGACGGAAGATCCGGTCCCGGCCGACGCGGTCGAAGACGCGCAGGAGGAAAAAGAAACAATAGAAGATACAGAAGAAGAAACAGAAGAGGAACCGGACGAAGAATCAGAAGAAGAACCGGAAGAAGCGGACGCGCAAGTCCCGCTTTGCACGCGCTGCATGGAGCGGCCGGCGGAGGACGGCGCGCAGTATTGCGCTGAATGCGCGCAGGAAATGCGGAAGATCCGCATCCCGGTCTTCGGCTGGATCGGCGGGCTGCTCGTGCTGCTCGCGGGGCTGGCCGCGCTGGTCAGCGTGTTTCTCAACAGCGCGCCGGCGCTGCAGGTTGCCCGTGCGGACGGTTCGGCGGCCAAGGGTAACTGGATGCTTGCTTACAAGCAATACCGCAAGGCGGACAGCGTGGTCTATCAGGTGGACCAGATCCTGGATGAATACGGAACGCCGACGCCGTTCATCATGATCGGCACCGCCGCGCGCGCCAGACAGGCGGAGGCTGCCCTGCGCGGTTATAATCCGATGGACGCCAATGATTTCGTCCTGAATTACATATCGGATCCCGCCGTGCGCAAGCGCTACGCGATCACGCAGGAGATCAATGAGGAATTCGAGATCTACGACGCCGCGTATTCCAAGCTGGAGGAACCGGTCCTCGCGCTGGTCAACGGCGAAGCCAAGGCCGATACGGTGAACGCGCAGCTGGAGGCGCTCCGCGGGCAGGTCAACGAGGTCTATGTGGATTATTTCCTTGCGGCGCTCACGACCTATTATGACTGCACGGAGGAAGAGGTGCTGGCCCGCTACCGGAAGCTGGATGAAACGGCGCGGGCGAGCGGCCGGGATTACCATTGGATGTATTTCGAGCGCTACGCGACCGTGCTGCAGAATCAGGGTCATTATGAGGAAGCGCTCGCGCTTGCGGAGGAATACCTGCAGAAGGATCCCTCGAACCTGATCATGCTCAATAAGAAAATCAAGCTTGCGCTCCTGATGAAGAAGGAGGATGTTGCCGAGCAGGCGTATCAGTCGCTGACGGCGCTTTACGGCGATTCCGACGCGCAGGCGATCGCGACCGAGCTGCTGATGCTGCGCTTCCGCGGCGAATACGAAAAGGCGGAAACGCTCGTGACCGACGCGATCGAGAGCGCCGACACGGATACGGCTGTGGAGCTGCACCGCCAGATGGCGCTGATCTATCTGATGCAGGAGGATTACAACAAGGCGTTCGACGAAGCCTATGAGGCCAATTACAACGCTTACTACGTTTACGAGTATTACGGGGATGACAGCCTGTTCTCCGACGAGCTGGACAATACGCTGTATGTCTGCGCTCATCTCTGCCAGCTTTACGGCGACGGCACGGCGCAGTATGCGGGCAAGCTCTCGGAGGTGCTCAATTCCTATTCCGGCGCGCTCAAGGAATTTTCCACGCAGACGAAGTCCATCCTCAACGGCGAAAAAACAGCCCAGCAGGTGCTGACGGAAGGAGCGTACGATCTGGCATGAGGATCCTTTATATCATCACAAAAATCCTGACCTTCCCGGGCGCTTATCTGCGCGCCTTCTGGGAGCATCTGACCTGCCGCATCCTCAAGCTCCCCGTGGAGCGCGAGGGCTATCTGCATCTGGATGAAACCTGCGGCCACGTCGAGCACGGCATGGCGAGCCGGAAATTCGCCGCGTATCTGATCGAGACCGGCCCCGGCTTCATGAATTTCATCACCGGGCTGCCGCTGTTTCTCTGCGGCCTGATCCAGCTGCGGATCCTCGGCGTGCGCATGAACGACAACACGGCGTTGTTTTTCGTCTATATTGCGGCGCTGTATCTCGGCGCCTCCCTGCTTTGCAGCCTGTTCCCGATGGTGGAGGACGCGCTCAACGCGCATTTTCTGATCTATCAGGCGCCCGGGAAAAACCCGCTCGGCATGGTGTTTGCGGCGCTCCCGCATTTCATCGCGCTGATCGGCGCTTATCTTGAAAAATACGGCGTGCCGTTTCTGCTGGTCGCGGGCTATCTGGTCTATACCTTTCTGCATGCGTGACGGCGGGATGAAACGGCGATCCTTCCGGCTGCTCACCGTGCTGCTGACGGCTGCTGCCGCGGCGCTGCTGCGGGCGGTCTCCGCGTGGGCGGTCC
>JAFWCS010000094.1 GCA_017534365.1 Clostridia bacterium
GGGCACGGCTTCCGTCCACCGGTTCTCCAACGGCAACACCCTGCCGCTCACGCAGCTGCCATTCGGCATGGCGTCGTTTGCGCCGCAGACCTGCGGGGACAAACGCTGGTATTATCACCCGTCGCACCGCAGTCTGGAGGGCGTGCGTCTGACGCATCAGCCCTCGCCCTGGATCGCGGATTACGGCGCGTTCGTCTTCCTCCCGCAGCGCGGCGCGCCGGCCTGCGGCGGCGAGGAACGCTGGTCGGGCTTCCGCCCGGAGGATGCGACGCTGACCCCGTATCTTCTTCGTCTGAAGCTTTTGCGCGCGCGGGCAGACTTCGCGCTTTCGCCCACGGAGCGCGGCGCGGTCGGCGCGGTGACCTTTGCGGATGATGCGCCGCGCTATCTCTCCGTGCTGCCGGTCAAGGACGATTACGCCTACCGCTTTGATCCGGCCACGCAGACGCTTTTCGCCTCGACGAAAATGAATTTCGGCGGCGACTGCAAAAACTTCCGCGCCTATCTGGTCCTGCGCTTCGACGGCGACGCCGTGGATGCGGATGGCACCCTCTGCGGGCAGGAACGTGACGACGCGGCGGATTTGCAGTCCCCCGGTCTTTCCATCAAGGGTGAAATGACCTCGATCCATCTGCGGCTGAAGCATCGCGCAACGACCTTCCGCCTGGCGATCTCTTATATCAGCTTCGAGCAGGCGATCCGGACGCTGGAGGCGGAGACCGCCGGACTGACGCCGGAGACCGCCTGCGCAGCGGCGCGGGATCTTTGGGAATCCTATCTCTCCCGCGTGCAGATCGAAGCGGCGGATGAAAAACAGCTGCGCACCTTCTACTCCTGCCTCTACCGCGCGTTCCTCTATCCGCACAAATGCTATGAATACGGCGCCGACGGCGCGCCGGTCCATTATTGCCCGCATGACGGCAGCATCCGGCCAGGCGTGCGCTACACGGACAACGGCTTCTGGGATACCTGCCGCACGGTCTATCCCTTCTTTTCGCTCGTCGCGCGAGAGGAACTGAAAGAAATGCTCTGCGCGTTCATTCACGAATATGAAGAAAGCGGCTGGCTGCCGCGTTGGCTCTCGATCGGAGAACGCGGCTGCATGCCCAGCACGCTGATCGACGCCGTGATCTGCGACGGCGCGGTCAAGGGTCTGATCGATCGTCCGACACTGGAACTGGCGCTGGAAGGCATGCTGAAGCACGCAACGACCGACCCGCCGCATCCGGATTTCGGCCGCAACGGCGCGGAGGATTACTGCCGCCTGGGCTATGTGCCCTATGACGACCTGAACAACAGCGTCAACCTGACGCTCGACGCCGCCTACGGCGACTGGTGCATCGCGGAGATCGCAAAACTTCTCGGCAAGCCGGAAATTGAAAAAGCATACCGTGCGCGCGCAAAGAACTATCGCAATCTCTTCGATCCCGAAACCGGCTTCATGCGCGCCAGGGACCGCAGCGGCGCATTCCGCCCGGATTTCTCGTCCGAGGGCTGGGGCAGGGATTACACTGAAGGGAGCGCCTGGCAGAATTCCTTTGCCGTACCCCACGACGTCGAGGGGCTCGCCGCGCTTTACGGCGGCAAGGCGGCCTTCCTGCAGAAGATCGACGCCCTGTTCGCTACGCCCCCGATCTATGAGATCGTCGGCTATGACTGCGAGATCCATGAGATCACGGAAATGGCGGCGGCGGACTTCGGCCAGTGCGCCATCTCCAACCAGCCGAGCTTCCACCTGCCCTATCTTTACGCCGCACTCGGCGAAGTCGACAAAACGGCATACTGGGTCGAGCGGATCTGCAAGGAGGCCTTCTCCGCCGCGGAGGACGGTTTCCCCGGCGACGAGGACAACGGCTCCATGGCGCTCTGGTATGTGTTCAGTGTGCTGGGTTTTTATCCCTTCTGCCCCGGCAAGCGGGAATTTGTCAAGGGAAAAAAGCAGGTGCGTTCCGCCGCGATCCTCGGCAAAGCGATCGACGCCGACGCATTCCCCGGCAGCACGATCCCCTATGATGCGTTGATCTGATCCTACGCGCAAATCAAAAGACGCCAAAACACCCCCGGCTGCAGGCTTCCGCAGTCGGGGGTGTTGTTATTTGCGGTTATTTCCTGATGAATGCCACGCGGAGGGCTTCGAAGAGGCGGCCGAAGATCATTTCGATCAGCGTCTGCAGTGTCAGCATCCGGCGGCCGTTGCTCGTGCCGGGCTGCGGGAACTGCGGCGGGATCGGATCCGCCTGCGGCGCCGCGCCGCTCTGGATCGACTGCGCCACGGCCTTTGCCGCGACCAGGCCCTGCGGGGCGAAGCTGAAGCTCATCGTGTTTGCGCCCGCCGCCGTCGGCGCGGCGTAGGACCATTTCAGCTTCGTGATCGAGATGATCTTGCCCTCGCCGGACGTATTCGTCACGATGATCGGGCTCGTCGTCGTGCATTTGCTGTCATCCGTCTGCGCCCACTGCACCACCGACGTGATATCCCAGTAGATATCCGTCGCGCCCTTGAGCTCGAACGTCTTCGTGCCCGCCGAATCCACGCGCACC
>JAFWCS010000095.1 GCA_017534365.1 Clostridia bacterium
GCTGCAGCTCCGCGCATTCCTCGCCGACCTTGTCAAAGGCGCCCTGCGCATCGTCCCAGTCAAAGCCGGCATCCGCCGCCTTCTTCTGGATCTTCGTCGCCCGCATGAGCGCGGGCAGCTCGCGCGGCACGCTTTCCATCGCGGAGGCGGTGGTCGCCTGCCCTTTGGTTTTGCGCTTGACCGCATCCCAGCTGGAGAGCGCTTCCGCTTCGGTCTCTGCATGCACGGCGCCGAAAACGTGCGGATGCCGCTCCACGAGCTTTTTGCAGATGCCGTCCGCAACGTCGTCGAAATCAAACTGCCCCTGCTCCTTCGCCATCTGCGCATGGAACACGACCTGCATGAGCAGATCGCCCAGTTCCTCAAGGAGCATGGCGGGCGAGGCCTTGTTGATCGCCTCGATCACCTCGTAGGTTTCTTCGATCAGATTCTTCCGGATGCTCTCATGCGTCTGCGCGGCATCCCACGGGCAGCCGCCCGGCGCGCGCAGCAGCGCCATGATCTCGAGCAGATCCCGGACGCTGTACCGTTCTTTCGGTTCAAACTCCACCATTTCGGTTCACCTCAGCGATTTGCAATTCTATTTTAACCTAAAAGTCCATATTTTTCAAGGGTTTTCGTAATTTTTTCTCCTTTTGGCAATACGGAAACGTCCTCTTTCAGAATTCCGCGCAGCAAAAGCAGAGAAAGAACGTAAACAACCACGGCGACCAGCACCGCAATGAAGACGGAGAAGGTGCCCATATTCAGGATGCTCTGGGTCGTATCCGGCTTGAAGATCCGCACGAGCAGGCCGTTGAAGGCGAAGGCGGTCACGCCGCAGAGCGCGGCGCAGGCCAGCGGCTTGAGGAAAACGGACAGCCAGTTGATGCGCGCGCCGGTCAGAAGCAGGAGCATGACCAGATTGCTCACCACGATGATGACGTAAAACAGGATGGTGCCCGCCACGGCGCCGTAAACGTTATACTTCGGGTTGCCGACCAGAATGAAGTTGCAGAGGATTTTGATCACCGCAGCGACGGCGACGGATTTCATCGGAATATCCGTGCGGCCGATCGCCTGCAGCATGCTCATGATCGGCGTGGAGAGCGCGATCGCAAAGGTGGCGAAGCCATAGGCCGCCATGATCGGCGCGATGACCGGGATCGCTTCGGAGCTCTCGCCCCGGCCGTAGAGGATCGTCAGGATCGGCGTTGCCAGCGACGCCATCCCGATGCCGGCGGGCAGCGCGATCAGCATGCCCACGCGCAGCACGGTCTCGATCGTCGTCTTGACCTCCTGCCGGTTCTTGACCGTCCAGGCGGCGGCCAGCGCGGGCAGCGCGCTCACGCCGAGCTGAATCGTGATCGTCGGCACAAGGCTCTTGAAATCCAGCGCCGTGCCGTAGGCGCCCCAGAGATATTTCATGACCTCCAGATGGTCGGAGATATTCAGCCGCGCCAGATTGACCGCAGCGTTGATGGACGCCGCGTGCATCTGTACAACGGCGTTGAAATCCTTCTCCAGCGCCGTGGTCAGCCGCGCCTGAATGGTCACGGTGTCGATCAGATTGGTGATGTTGAGAATCAGCGCGCTGACGACCATCGGGATCGCGATGCGGATCATTTCGCGCGCGATCGTTTCGCCGCGCTCGGGCTTCGGGGAATTCACGAGCCGCACGCGGTCGAAGCCGTCGCCCTTGACGCGGTGATAGACGATCAGAAAGACCAGGCTCAACACGGAGCCGAGCGTGACGCCGATCACGGCGCCCGCCGCCGCCCAGGGGCGGATGACGCTGTTCGCCTCGGTCAGATTCGTGACGGCTTTGCCGAACACGGTCGCAGAGGTGTTGGACGAAGCGGCCATGCCGCTTTCATACTGCCCGATGCCGGCGGACAGGATGCTCTTTGCCAGAACCAGGCCGATCACCAGCTTGCCCGCCGCTTCGATGACCTGCGAAACCGCTGTCGGCGTCATATTCTGCAGACCCTCATAATAACCGCGGTAGGCGGACATGTAGCAGCAGAAAAAGATGGACGGCGCCACGGCGAAGATCGCGGGCAGGCTCTTTGTGCCGGCCGAAAACCGGGCGTAGGGGTAGGCGGCGATCAGCATCAGCAGCGTGCCGAGGATCCCGGCGAGCAAAAAGATTTTTTTGGCGACGGAAAACACGGCCCGCGCCTGTCGGCAGCGGTCGAGCGCAACGCTCTCCGCCACCATGCGGGAGACCGCGATGGGCAGCCCGGCCATGGAGATCGCAAAGATCGGAGTGTAGATTTCATAGGCAGAATTGAAATAGCCTCTGCCGACCGCGCCGAGCATATCGGTCAGCGGCATCTTGAACAGCACGCCGATGATCTTGACGAGCACGACCGCCGTCATCAGGATCATTGCGCCGTTGAGAACAGATTGTTTTTTACCTGCGGCCAAAGGGCTCACACTCCTTCTCCTGTCAATTCGCGCAGCTGCGCGGCTTTCCGTCCGGTGAGAACGCTTTCTCACGTTATACTTTGTATGTATCGTAGAATTGCTTTATGCCGCTTTTGCGGTCAAGCAGCTGCTCAAAGCCGCTGATGTATTCATAGGGATATTTGTAGTTGTAAATGCGTTCGACGTTCGTGCCGCGGTATTCGCAGAGCTTCGTCACGCCGCCGGCGCCGGCCGCGAGGACGGTGTGGCATTCCTCCATCATAAAGACGTTATAAAGGCAGGCAAGACCCGGTCTGGTCCAGCCGACGTTTTCGAGGTTGCCGACGCACTTGCTCTGGCGATACATATAATAGGGCGCGTAGCCCGCGGCGGGGAGCGCTTCGGCCGCGTAGGCGAGCATCTCCTTGGCCGCGTTGCCGTCCGCCACGCCGCCTCCGTCGGCATTGAGCGCGGAGGAGCGTTTGAGCGCGAGCGCATGGACGGTGATATTGCCCCCGCCGAGAGAAATCGCGGTGTCCAGCGACTGCCGGAACATCTCCGGCGTTTCGCCGGGCAGCCCCGCGATCAGATCGGTGTTGATGCAGTCGAAGCCGTAACCGGCGGCCAGCCGATAGGCCTGCAGCGCCTGGGCAACGGTATGCTGCCGGCCGACGCGATCGAGCGTTTCCTGATGATAGGTCTGGGGATTGATGCTGATGCGCCCGACGTTGTGGAGTCGGAGCACGTGCAGCTTTTCGGGCGTCACGGTGTCCGGACGGCCGATCTCGACGGTGGCCTCCCGCAGCGTCGCGCAATCAAACGACTGCTCGATCTCCGTGAGCAGGCGATCCAGCTGCGGCGCTTCCAGCACGCCGGGCGTGCCGCCGCCAAAATAAACGCTTTCCAGCCGCAGCCCGAGCTCCTGCTGGATGCGGCCGATCGACCGCAGCTCCAGCGCAAGCTTCTCAAGATAGGGCGCGAGCAGCTTGCGGGCGTTGGCGTTGCCGATGGAATGCGAGACAAACGAGCAATAGCTGCAGCGCGAGGGGCAAAACGGGATCGAAACGTAGAGGCTGCAGGATTCCGGCAGGGAAAGCGCAACGATCGCGTCCTCCGCCTTCGCCACCGTCAGCGCGAGCCGCGCTTTTTCCGGGCTGACCAGCAGATCCTCGGTGAAATAGCGGAACGCGGCGTCCTCCCCCTGCGCGCCGGCCAGCCGGAGCATCAGCTTGGAAGGCCGCACCCCGGTCAGCACGCCCCAGGGCGGCACGTAGCCGGTCAGCGTGCACAGCGCGTCAAAGAGCAGCTGCGCCATGCGCAGCTCGCAGGCGTCCTTCTCGGCGCCTGCAGGCAGGCGGTCGCAGCGCTGCGCGGCGGCGCCGTCGAGCTCCGCCGTCACTGTCAGCGCAATGCCGTCCGGCGCTGCCTCCAGCTGCGTGACGACCGTGCGCGGATCCGCGCCTTCACCGTCGCGGCGCGTGACGATTTTTTCATTCGGAAAGAAAACCCGGCACAGGTTTTCGCATTCATAATGGAAGCTGTGCCCGAGCACACGCAGAATCACGTTATCCCATCCTTCTGATGAAGATGTTGCGGCGGCGCTCCGAAGCGAGCGTCGTTTCCCGGTTGTGACCGGGCAGGACTCGGTAATCCCCCTCGAGCGCGATCAGGCGGCGCAGAGAAGCTGCCATGGCAGCGGGGTCGCCGCCGAGATCCGTGCGCCCGACGGTCATGCAAAACAGCGTGTCGCCGGAGAAGATCACACGGTCGCGTTCAAGCAGATAGCAGACGCCGCCTGGCGTGTGGCCGGGCGTGTGGAGCACGCGGATCGTTTCCCTGCCGAGCGTGAGCGTATCGCCGTCGGCCACCAGCAGATCCGCCGTCATCGGCGTCTGATCCAGGCCGTTTTCCGCGGCCAGACTCCGCGACGGATCGGACAGGCAGTCCGCGTCCAGCGCGTGGATGACGACCGCCGCGCCCGTGGCCGCTTTGAGCGCGGCCGCGCCGAGCAGATGATCAAAATGCCCGTGCGTGAGCAGAATGTATTTGACCTGAAGCTCCGGCATGGCGGCCAGCGTTTCTTCCAGCGCGCCTTCATACCACGCGGGGTCGATCACCGCCGCCGCGTTTGTCGCCTCGTCGATCAGCAGATAGCGGTTCGCAAAGGCCGGATGCTCCAACGGAAGCTGCATGATTTTCATATCATTTTCCTGAATTCTTCCAGATTTCCGTGTCCATCACAATGGTCACGGGACCGTCGTTGACGATCTCCACGCGCATATCCGCGCCAAACTCGCCGGTTTCCACCTGCGCAACGCCGTTTGCGCGCAGCGCGTCGCAGAAAAAGCGGTACAGCCGCTCCGCTTCTTCCGGCGGGGCGGAAAACACGAAAGAGGGCCGGTTGCCCTTTTTCAGATTGGCGCAGAGCGTGAACTGCGAGATCACCAGCGCGGCGCCGCCGACCTCGGTCATGCTCAGATTCATTTTGCCCGCCGCGTCCTCAAACACCCGCAGGCGGGCGATCTTGCCGGCGAGCAGCGTCGCTTCGGCCTCGGTATCACCGTCCATCACGCCGAGCAGGATGTTGAAGCCCTGCCCGATCGCGCCGACCGGCCGGCCGTTCACGCTGACGCTCGACTGCAGCACGCGCTGAACAACTGCACGCATTTCTCTTCCTCCGTTTCCGCGGACTTATACGCCCGAGCGATCGATATTCAGCACGCCGTCGATCCTGGACAGCTTGGCGACCACGGAATTCAGATGCTCCACGCCGTTGACCGTCACGGTCACGAAGACGGAGGAGCGCCCGTCCTTGGAATTCCGGGTGTTGATATCGGTGATCATGATGTGCATATTGGCGAGCGTGCCGGAAATATCCGCAAGCAGCCCGATGCGCGAGAGGCAGACGATCTGCAGGGTGCACTTGAATTCCTCGCGGACGTTGGTATCCCAGTAGGCGACGATCCAGCGCTCAGGCTCGCCCGCTTTGGAGAGATCCGCGGGCACATTGGTGCAATTGCGCGTGTGGATCGAAACGCCGTGGCCGCGCGTGATGAAGCCGATGATCTCATCGCCGGGCAGCGGATTGCAGCAGCGCGAAAACTTGACAAGGCAGTTGTCGATGCCCTCGACCACGACGCCGTCCTTCGTGCGCGTGCGCTTCTTCGGCTGCGCGATCGAAATCACGGGCTGCTCGGCCTTGAGCATCTTCTGATAATCGTCCTTGATCTTCGGCATCAGCCGGATCATGGAGATGCCGCCGTAGCCGACAGCGGCGTAGAAATCCTCCACGGTCTTGCAATGCTGCTGTTCCGCGATCTTCGCGATGAACGCGTCATACTCCGCGGGGGAAAGATGGATGAAGTGGCGGCGGAATTCCCGCTCGACCTCGCTGCGGCCTTCTTCGATGTTCTCGTCGCGCCGTTCCTTTTTGAACCATTGGCGGATCTTCGTGCGCGCCTGGCTGGTCTTGACGATCTTCAGCCAGTCGCGGCTCGGTCCTTTCCCCTGCTGCGCGGAGGTCAGGATCTCAACGATTTCTCCGGTCTTAACCTGATAATCGATCGGCACGATGCGCCCGTCCACCTTCGCGCCGATCATTTTGTTTCCGACCGCGGAGTGGATGGCATAGGCAAAGTCGATCACGGTCGACCCCATCGGCAGATTGAACACGTCGCCCTTCGGAGTGAAAACAAAGACTTCCTCCGGCACGAGGTCGCTCTTGATCGTGGTGACGATATCCTCGACGTTTTCGCTGTCGCTCTGGCTCTCGAGCAGCTGACGGATCCACGCCAGGCGCTCCTCGAACTTCTGGGTGCCGGTAATGCCGAGCTTGTATTTCCAGTGGGCGGCGATACCGTATTCCGCCGTGTGGTGCATCTCCCAGGTCCGGATCTGCACCTCAAAGGGGATGCCCTCCTTGCCCAGCACCGTCGTGTGCAGGGACTGATACATGTTGGGCTTGGGTGTTGAAATATAATCCTTGAATCTGCCGGGGATGGGCGTGAACATGTCGTGGATGACGCCCAGGCAGTTATAGCAATCGATCACGGTATCCACGATGATGCGCACGGCGTAGATATCGTAGATCTCATCAAAGTTCTTGTTTTGCATATACATCTTGCGATAGATGCCGTGCACAGACTTGATGCGTCCGCTCACCTGCGCATCCCGCACGACGGTTTTGATCCGGTCCTCGATCTTTGCGCGGGTCTCCGAGAGGAATTCGTTGCGGGACCGGCTCTGATTCGCAAGCGCGTCTTCGATCTCTTTATATGCAACAGGATCCAGATAGCTGATGGAAAGATCCTCCAGCTCCTCCTTGATCGGGCGGATACCGAGGCGGTGCGCGATCGGCGCATAGATCTCCAGCGTTTCCTGCGCAATTTCGCGGCGACGGTGCTCCGGCTTGAATATCAGCGTTCGCATATTATGCAGCCGGTCCGCCAGCTTGATGATGATCACGCGGATATCGCGCGACATGGCCAGCAGCATCTTGCGGATATTCTCCGCCTGCTGCTCCTCCCGCGTGGCCAGCGGCACCTTGCCGATCTTGGTCACGCCGTCCACAAGCTCGGCGATCGTCTCGCCGAACTGCGCCTGCACCTCCTCGATCGTCAGAGCGGTATCCTCCACGGTATCGTGCAGGATCGCGGCGATCACGGACGCGGCATCCATGCCGAGCTGCGCAAGGATGACCGCGACGCTCAGCGGATGCATGATATAGGGCTCGCCGGACAGACGCTTCTGCCCCGCGTGCGCCTTGCTCGCGATCTCATAGGCGCTGTCCACGGCGGCAAGCTCCTCGGCGGAGACCACCGGTCTGATCAGCGCGGTCAGTGCTTCAAGCGCTTCCTCCGGGGAGCTGAAAGTCTGCCCCGCCTGCTCTCTGAAATCCTTCATCACAGCACCTCCCGCCGCTGCATGGCGCTGCGGATCTGCCGCATCAGCGTCGAACGCTCCAGATCCACCTTCGGAGCGTTTTCCGTCACGGAAACACAGTTCTGCGCGTCGACGGAGAGGATCCCCATTTCCAGCATGATCTCGACCGTCGCGGCGATCGCGGGATACCGCTCGCCGTCATCGCCCAGCCGCACGCAAAGCTGCTCATAGGCGCGATCCCGCAGCGGATGCTGCCGGATGCTTTTGAACACCTCAATCTGCAGCGCGCGCTCCGGCAGCAGCCGCGCCGCCTGCTCAGCGGTCAGCGTCTGCCCGCGCAGCAGCTGCGTAACGAGGCGCATGCCGTCGAGCACCTTCTGCTCCTGCGTCGCGCCGGGACGCATGGCGCGCACGATCACGGATACGCGCGTTTCTCCGTTATATACATTGCGGTCCAGATTGACCGCGAGATCCACAAGGTCGCCGCGCTCATAAGGGAACTGCTTTTCGGGCATGCCGAAATAGACCACCCCGGTGCGCGTGCCGTTTTTGGACACGACCATGCGCATATGCCGCCCCTCTGAAACGGGGCTGATCTCCTCAAGCCGCACGCCGAACAGCCCGAAGCAGGGCTGCGGATTGCCCGCGCCGAAGGGCTCGAGCACAGACAGCGCGTCAAGCAGCTCGAGCGAAATGGCCTGCGGATGCAGCCGGTAGTCGATGCGCTGCACGGGGAAGGGCAGCTCCTGCGCCGCGGCAAAGGCGTTGACACGCGCGCGGAATTCCGCGATCCGCGCTGTTTCAAGGCCCAGCCCGGCCGCCAGCGGATGCCCGCCGAAATGCGTCAGACAGTCGGCCGCCGAAGCGATCGCGTCATAGACGGAAAAGCCCTCGATGCTGCGGCAGGAGCCGCGCGCCGTCTCGCCGTCCCTTGCGATCACGATGCACGGGCGCCCGAAGCGCTCCACCATGCGCGCGGCAACGATGCCGATCACGCCCTGATGCCAGCCCTCGCCGTCCACGACGAGGACCGGATCCTTCAGAAGCGCCGGTTCCTCAGCCAGCCGGGCAAGCACCTGGCGGAAGATCTCCGTCTCGGTGCGCTGCCGTTCCGTATTCATCGCCTGGATCTCCGCCGCGATCTGCGCGGCAGTTTCCTCATCTTCACATAGCAGCAGCTCCAGCGCCTTTTCGGCCGAACCCATGCGCCCGGCGGCGTTAATGCGCGGGCAAAGGGTGAAAGCCGCGGAGGACGCAGTGAACGCGCGGTCGCCCATCCCGGCCGCATCGGCCAGCGCCGTCAGGCCCGGGCGCGGCTCGGCGTTCATCAGCGCCAGCCCGCGCTGCACCATGACGCGGTTTTCGCCGGTCAGCGAGACCACGTCGCCGATCGTCCCCAGCGCCACAAGATCCCCGTATTCGGAAAGCAGCATATCGGCCTCTCCGCCCTCGAGCGCGCAGACCAGCTGAAACGCGACGCCCACGCCCGCCATTTCCTTGAAGGGACTCGGGCAGTCCGGCCGGTGGGGATCCACGACCGCCACGGCGTCCGGCAGCTGCGCGCCGGCCGTGTGGTGATCGGTCACGACCAGATCGATGCCGAGCTGCCTGCAGCGCTTTGCTTCTTCAATCGCGGACACGCCGTTATCCACGGTCACGATCAGTTTCACGCCCAGCTCGCACAGCTGCTCCACGGCGGGAACGCTCAGGCCGTAGCCCTCTGTCAGACGGTCGGGAATATAGCGGATCACGTTTGCGCCGCGCGCTTCCAGATAGGAATAGAGCAGCACGGTCGCCGTCACGCCGTCGGCGTCGTAATCGCCGAACACGCAGATGCTTTCGAAGCGGTCGATCGCGTCGTTGATGCGCGCAGCGGCCGCCGCCATATCCTTGATGGAGAAGGGATCGAACGTCAGCGGCGGATCCGGATCGAAAAATACGTCCAGTTCTTCCCGCGGCATCGCGCCGTGGGCGGTGACGAGCAAGGCCGCAAACGGGTCCACGCCCAGCTCCTGCGCGATCTGCGCAGCGGCGTCCTTATCGCATTTTGCAACCTGCCATTGTTTGCGGATCATGTTCTCGCCTCCCTTTTATGACAGTTTCGGGTTGACCCCGATAATCAGTTAATTTTAATATTCTATATAGTATAACACTATAAAGAAAAGAATGCAAGGCTTTCTTGAGAAATCAAAAAAGAAAAATGAACAATGCATCATCACACGGGCAGCGCCGACAATCGGCTCTTGCAAAGCAAACAAAGACGCCGCGCCGCATGAAATCCTGCATTGTTCATTCTCAAAGAAGATACCCCTATGCGCAAGTCGGGATATCCCCGGACCGGCGGCAGTGCGCGCCCCGGTATCGGCCGCTCCCGCAGCAGAGTGCCGCGGAAACAGCGTTTTTATTATACACGGTTTTCAGCCGTCTGTCAACTTTCATTTCCCTGTGCGCCGTTTTGCCGTGCGTTTGCGTCGGCCGCGGCGCCGCGCCGCAAGCAGAACGACCGCCGCAAGCGCTATCAGGAGCAGCGCTGTCAGCAGCGGATGCTCGCCGATCCAGGCGCGCGTGAGGCGGGAGATCCTTGCCGCGACGGAAAGCTGCACCGCCTGCGCGGCGACCAGCGTCGTTTTTGCAAGGAGCTTCCCCTGATACCGCAGCTCGCCCTCGCAGACAGGCGTGCCCTGCGCCACCGGCGCTTCCAGTGAAGCCGGAGCGCCGAGCGCGACCAGCTCGATCTCTTCAGGCGAAGCGGCGTTCGGCACGAGCGCGCGCACCTCTTCCGCAGGCACGAGCGCAACCGTATCCGCCTGCTTGCCGTCGATCACCTGCACCTGCATCGCAACGCGGCCGGGATCGGCCACCGTGCGCACGGACAGGGAATCAAACGCCCAGTCCAGCAGCTCCCGCGCGTCTTCAAACACACCTTTGACCGCTTCACCGCTGCCAGTATGGTAGTAGGAAGAATCCAGC
>JAFWCS010000096.1 GCA_017534365.1 Clostridia bacterium
CCAAATCCTTTGACCTCTATCTTTATCTCGGCCTGGTCGCGGCGTCCTACGTCGTTTTCAACGCGCTGTTTGTGCGGCTGAATTCCAAGCCGGAATACGTGCCGTATGTGAAGCGCCGCGCGCTCGTGCCCGGCATCCTGATCGGCGTGCTCGCCGTCGCGGTCCTGATCGGCTATCTGGTTTCCTGCCAGTTCTTCCGCGCCTCGCAGTACAGCAAGATCATTCCCGTGCGCACGGACGGCAACTTCTCCGAGGAGATCGAGGAGCAGAACGCCGAAACCTTCAGCTCCATTCCGCGTCTGGACGAGGATTCCGCCAAGCAGATCGCCGCGCGCGCGCTCGGCAAGCTCTCCGAAATGGGCTACGTTTCGCAGTTCTCGGTTTATGACGAGAATACGCAGATCAACTATAAGGGCACGCCCGTGCGCGTGGTGCCGCTGCAGTATGCGAGCATCATCAAGTGGGCGTTCAACACCCGCACCGGCTTCCCGGGCTACGTCATCGTCGATATGGCGAATGAGAGCGCCGATTTTATCGAGCTGGATCAGAGCATCCGCTATTCGCCCGCGGAGCACTTCAACAAGCTGCTCAAGCGGCATCTGCGCTTTGAATATCCGACCTATCTGTTTGCGGACGCGACCTTTGAGATCGACGACGAGGGCAATCCCTACTGGATCTGCGCGCGTCTGGATAAGACGATCGGTCTCTTCGGCGGCACGGACGTCATCGGCGCCGTGGTCGTCAAGGCGAACGATCCCGCAGGCGAGAGCGTGTATTACACGATCGACCAGCTGCGCACGAGCCCCGAGCTGCAGTGGATCGACCGCATCTATGATTCCGATCTGATCGTGGAGCAGTATAATTACTACGGTAAATACCAGAACGGCTTCTGGAACTCCATCCTCGGTCAGAAGAACGTGATCCGCACCACGAGCGGCTACAACTATCTGGCCAAGGACGACGACGTCTGGATGTATACCGGCATCACCTCCGTGACCAGCGACCAGTCCATCATCGGCTTCGCGCTGGTCAATCAGCGCACGAAGGAAGCGATCTTCTACAGCGTCACGGGCGGTACGGAGAATTCCGCGCAGCTGGCGGCGGAGGGCCGCGTCAAGGACCTCGGCTACACCGCCACCTTCCCGCTGCTGCTGAATATCGGTGGCGAGCCGACCTATTTCCTCTCGCTCAAGGACGTCACGAACGGCAGCGACATCGTGCAGCAGTATGCGCTGATCAATGTCGCGCAGTACAACAATAATAAAATGGGCGCGAACGGCACGGATCTGAGAAAATGTCTGGGCAGCTACATCGACGCGCTCAGCGGCAGCGGCATCGAGGTCGATATTGACCCGAACGAGGTCGTGACGCCGACGCCGGAGGACGGCGAGACCAAGACGCCCGATACGCCCGCGCAGCCCGACACGCCTGCGGAAGGCAAGCAGACCCTGACCGGCGCCGTGGTGGAGATCCGCACGGCGGTCAAGGGCGGCGAGAGCTGGTATTACGTGCGCATCGGCGAAAATCCGACGTATTTCGCCTTCTCCGCATCGAAAAATGAAGCGGCCGTGATTCTGAACGTCGGCGACGTGATCACCGTGACCTACACAGACGCCAACGGTCCGATCGTTCCGGCGGACGGCTTTGCCAAACAATAAAATAAAACGCAGCCGTCGGCATTGTTCGGCGGCTGCTTGCTTGAAATGAGGCGCCATGGAATTACACGAAAACAAAACCACGCCGGAGCAGGCGGTGCTGATCGCCGTGGATACCGGCGACTACGACTGCGAGATCTCCGTTGAAGAGCTCGAGGAGCTGGCAAAGACTGCCGGCGCCGACGTGATCGGCATCGTGACGCAAAAGAAAGAACGTCCGGATCCTGCAACCTTCCTGGGCAGCGGCCGGCTGGAGGAGCTGGCCGACTTCTGCAAACAGAACGAAGCGGATCTCGTCATAGCTGACAGCGAGCTGTCCCCCGCGCAGCTGCGCAATATCGAGAAGGCGACCGACGTGCGAGTGATCGACCGAACGACGCTGATCCTCGATATTTTCGCCGCCCGCGCCCGCAGCGGCGAAGGCAAGCTGCAGGTGGAGCTTGCGCAGCTGCGGTATGCGCTGCCGCGGCTGGTCGGGCAGGGGACGAAGCTCTCCCGGCTCGGCGCCGGTATCGGCACGCGCGGCCCCGGTGAGACGAAGCTCGAAACCGACCGCCGCCATATCCGCCGCCGCATCAAGGCGCTGGAGGGCGAGCTGGAGGCGCTGTCCCTGCGCCGTTCCCGGGCGCGCGCCCGGCGGGAGAAGGACGGCGTGGAGACCGTCGTCATCGTCGGCTACACGAACGCTGGCAAATCCACGCTGATGAATACGCTGACTGAGGCGGGCGTGCTGGTGCAGGATCAGCTGTTTGCCACGCTCGATCCGACTTCCCGCGCGCTGACGCTGCCGGACGGGCGCAGCGTGATGCTGATCGACACCGTCGGCTTCATCCGCCGCCTGCCGCACCATCTGGTGGAAGCGTTCAAGTCGACGCTGGAGGAGGCCGCCTGCGCCAAGGTGATCCTCAACGTCTGCGACGCCGCCGATCCGGAATGCGCCGAGCATCTGCGCATCACGAACGAACTGCTCGACGAGCTGGGCTGCGCAGGCAAGCCGGTGATCCCGGTCTTCAATAAATGCGACCTGCCGGACGCCGTGCTGTTTCATTCCGAGCCGGACGCGGTGCTGATCTCCGCGCTGGACGGCCGGGGACTGGACGCGCTGCTGGAGGCGATCGCAAGGGCGCTGCCCCCGACGCGCGCACGCGCGAAATTCCTGATCCCCTACACCGACGGCGCGGCTGCGGCGGCGCTGCGACGGGACGGCGTGATCTCCGCCGAGGAATACCGCGCGGACGGGCTCTGGCTGGATCTCGTGGCGGACGTCGCCCTGATCGACCGCTATCAGGCCTACTGCGTCTGACCTCGTTAACAAAAAGTTAAAATAATCCCGGTTGACAATTGCCGCCGATCGGATTATAATACAAGATACAGCCGGTGCACCGGCAAATCGTGAAAAAGGGGGACTTTTTCGAATGGAATTTCTTTCTGAAATTGACACGCAAGGCATCCAGGATCTGATCATGACGTTCATGACGATGCTTGCAAACTTCAACATCAAGGAGATC
>JAFWCS010000097.1 GCA_017534365.1 Clostridia bacterium
CGATGATCCCCTATGACGATTTCATGCGCACGGTCGCACAGGCGCTCAAGGCGAAGGCACAGGCCCTCGGTCTGCCGACGCCGTTTGTGCTCATTGAGCCGGGCCGCTCGATCGTCGGCGCCGCGGGCGTGACGGTCTACACGGTCGGCAGCGTCAAAACGATCCCCGGCATCCGCACCTTCGTGTCCGTCGACGGCGGCATGGGCGACAATCCGCGCTACGCGCTCTATCAGTCGGATTACGAGCTGGTCTGCGCGAACAAAGCGGATCAGCCGCGCACGACGCGCATCACCCTCGCCGGCAAATGCTGCGAGAGCGGCGACCTGATCCAGGAAAATGCGCCGCTGCAGCCGGTGGAGCCCGGCGACTACGTGGCCGTGCTCTCCACGGGCGCCTACACCTATTCGATGGCATCCAACTATAACCGCATTCCCAGGCTGCCTGTGCTCATGGCGAAGGACGGGCAGGCCCGCCTGATCATCCGGCGCGAAACCTATGAACAACTGATCGAAAACGATCTTTAATCACGCAACGAACGAATACAACAAAGGAAGTGAGCCTATGCCTCAGATCAACATGCTCGCGGACGGCGTCCGTCTGGTCGCGGAACCGACCGACCGGTTCAAGACTGCGTGCATCTCCGTTTCCATGGCCCTGCCGATGGATGAGCGCATGGCGGCGAACGCCCTGCTGCTCTTCCTGCTCAAGCGCACCTGCCGCGCCTATCCCGATATGACGCAGCTGCAGGGCAAGCTGGATCAGCTTTACGGCGCGTCCGTCGGCGCGGACGTGACCAAGATCGGCGAAGCGCAGGTGCTGCGGCTGCAGATGACCTGCCTTGCGGATAAATTTGCCCTTTCGAAGGAGAGCATTGCCGCCGAGAGCGCGCAGCTGCTGGCCGATCTGATCTTTCGCCCCAACGTCAAAAACGCCAGCTTCGGCGCTGCGGCGCTGCAGGCGGAGAAGCGCCTGCTGATCCAGCGCGTGGAGGAGGAGCTGAACGATAAGCGCACCTATGCGTTTGACCGGCTGATCGCGAATATGTGCCAGAACGAGCTGTACGGCAAGCCGCGCTACGGCACCGTGGAGGAGATCGAAGCGGTGAAGATGACGGACGTTTACGCCGCGTGGCGCAATCTGCTGCGCACGGCAATCTTCCAGATCACCGTGGTCGGCGCGGCCGACGTCGCGCAGATCGCGGAGACCTTCTCCGCCGGATTTAAGCGGATCGAACGCGCCCCCGTTACGCCGCCCACGCAGTTCATCCAGCGCGCCCGCCGGTTCAACCATTACAGTGATTCCTTCCCGGTCAATCAGGGCAAGCTCGTGATCGGCTTCCGCGCCGGCATGGCGGACAGCCTCGACAACATCGCCGCCATGACCGTGATGAACGATCTCTTCGGCGGCGGCACCTATTCCAAGCTCTTTGCCAACGTGCGCGAAAAGCTGAGCCTGGCCTATTACTGCTGGTCGCGGCTGATCGCCTCCAAGGGCCTGCTGATCGTGGAGAGCGGCATTGACACCGAAATGGAGCGCAAGGCGTCTGCGGAGATCCTCAGCCAGCTCTCCGAGCTGCGCAACAACAAGACCG
>JAFWCS010000098.1 GCA_017534365.1 Clostridia bacterium
AACGCCCGTCTCCTCGCGGAGCCTCTGGTCGAGGCCGCGGAGCAGACCGCCGCCGCCGGTGAGGAGGATGCCGTAGTACATGAGGTCGCTCGCCAGATCGGGCGGCGTGGCGTCGAGGGCGTCCTTGACGGCCTTCGTGACCTCGTCGATCGCGTTGCGGATACGTTCCTCAAAGTCGCCGCGGTATTTCGTGCCGGCCACCATGCCGGTCAGGTCGAGCGAAACGATCCGCTTGCCGCGCAGCAGCTCCGGCACCTCGCCGGTGGCGATCTTGAGCGCCAGCCCTTCGGCGATCGCGGTCTTGCCCACGCCCGGCTCGCCGATCAGGCAGGGATTATTTTTCGTGCGGCGGCTGAGGATCTGGATCACGCGCTCGATCTCCTTCTGCCGGCCGATGACGGGGTCGATGCGTCCCTGTTTTGCAAGCTCGGTCAGATCGCGGCCGAACTGCGCGAGGGTCGGCGTGTCGGCATTCTCTTTTTCCGCTTTGCCGCCCTTGCCCTGCGCCGCGCCGCTGCCGCCGAGCGCCTTGCTCAGATCCTGCATCAGATCCTGCGGCTGCACGCCGAGCTGCGACAGGATCTCCGCCGCAGCACCCGTGCCCTCCTGCAGGATGCCGATCAGAATGTGCTCCGTGCCGATATAGGAATGCCTCATTCCCCTGCCCTGGAGAATCGCCGTGTCGATGATATTCTTGGCGCGGGGCGTGAAATCATTGGGTGAAAGCACGGTCGGCGCGCCGATGCCCACGCCGCTTTTGATCATGGCCTCCACTTCGCTGTAGCTGACCTTGCGCGCGTGGAGCGCGGCATAAGCCATGCCGCCGTTCTCCGCGAGCAGGCCGAGCAGGATGTGCTCGCTGCCGACGTAGGTGTGGCCGAGGTTTTCGGCCGCGCGAATCGCGTTGTTGAGCGCTTCATTCGCTTTTTGCGTAAAACCGGTGAATCTGTACATTGCCCATACCTCCTTCTTTGATCTGCCGCGGGATTACAGGCTCTCCCGCACGATCCTTGCCCGCACGGCGTCTCTGGCCGCCGGGCCGTCCGCGTCGCTGTGCGTCACGCTGAGCGTCGCGGGCTGCATATTCACAATCAATTCGTTGATTTTTTCCATGGGGACGTCCAGCAGGCCCCGGGCGACGCCCAGGCGCACGAGGGAGATCAGCTCCATGAATTCGTCGCTGCTCAGCAGCCGCGCCAGACGCAGCACGCCGAGGGCGCGATAGATCTTATCCTCCTCCGCCGGATTCTTCATCAGCTCCGCCGCCGCGGCGCGCTCTTGCGCCACGAGCTGGAGCACGATGGATTTCAGATTGGCGATCGCCGTTTCCTCGGTGATGCCGAGCGTGATCTGGTTGCTGATCTGATAAAGATCGCCCTTCGGCTGGCTGCCCTCGCCGTAGGCGCCGCGCACGGTCAGACCGAGCTTGGAAACCGTGCCGGCGAGCCTTGACATCTGCCCGCAGCGCGTGAGCGCCGGCAGATGCAGCATCACGGAGGCGCGCATGGCCGTGCCGAGATTGGTCGGGCACTGGGTCAGATAGCCGATCCGCTCGTCAAAGGCAAAGTGCAGGCGGGCGTCGAGCATAGAATCCAGCTTGTCGGCGATATCGTAGGCGCCTTCGAGATCCAGGCCGGCCTTCATGACCTGCAGGCGGATATGATCCTCCTCGCAGAGCATGATGCTCACGCTCTCATCCCTGGAGAGAATCAGCGCGCTGCCCTCCTTCTTGGCGGCGAATTCCGGGCTGATCAGATGCCGCTCCGCGAGCGAAACCGCCTGCCTGCGGGTGAGATCCTTCATTTCGATGAAGCTGAAATCCTTCTGATCGTTTTCAAAAACGGCGGCGCGGATCTGCGCGTTGACGCGGTTCTTGCCTTGCGCATCGAGCTTGATCGGGAACGGCTCCTCCCGCAGGTTTCTTGCCAGGCGGATGCGCGTGCTGAGCACGACGTCGCCCTGATCGCCTTTTTCAATATACCATTTGCTCATTGCTCGTTGCCTCCTTCCGCATCCAGCGCCCGGATCGCGTCGCGCAGCTTCGCGGCCTCTTCAAAGGCTTGGTCGGCGATCGCTTTCTCCATCTGCGCCTGCAGCTTCGCGCGTTTTTCTTCCTTCGTTTCCTCCTGCGGTGCGGCGGCGGGCATAGCCGCGCCGATCTTGCCGCTGTGTTTGATCTTGCCGTGGATGCGCTGGATCGAGGGCAGCAGCCGGTCATAGAAGGTGCTGTAGCAATCCGCGCAGCCGACCATGCCGCTGCGCGCGATCTCCTCAAACGAGGAGCCGCAGCGGGCGCAGCGCTGCACGCGGCCGGGCGCCGCGGCGGGCAGCATATCGCCCAGGAAGCCGCCGAACAGCTCCGAGAGATTCAGGCCGAAGCCGGAAAACACATCCGAATAGCCCAGATGCGCGGCGCAATCCGCGCAGAGTTGGCTTTCCGCCATGTCGCCGTTGATGATCTGCTTGATGTGGGTGGTCGCTTCATTCTTTCCGCAATTCTGACATAACATATCCATTCATCCTTTCTTCGTTTCGATGGTTAAAAGCATTTGCTTGAGCAGCGATGCGCGCACGGGATCGCGCAGCGCCTGCGGCAGGGAGCGCAGGGCGGTGTCGCCCGTGGCGGCGAGCATCAGCTTCGCCTCCTGCACGGTGAGCGCGCCGGCGTGATGGAGATTAACGATGTGCGCCCGGCAGGTGGCGGCGTCCACCGCGG
>JAFWCS010000099.1 GCA_017534365.1 Clostridia bacterium
AAATCCCGTCACTCCGGCAATCTTCCGGAAGTCTCTAATCTCTTATGTTTCAAGGGATTTGATATTATTTTATGGCCGAAAAAATTATTCCAAAAGCATACGCCTGTTGACTTGCTGTTTTACTTTTCGCATAGAATGGCCGTGTTTCTTTTTCCTTCTGATAAACGGCATCTTGAAACAAACTTAGAAGAATGTGGGCTATCATGTATTTCTTTCGTCCTCAGGTTTGACGCTTACGGTAAAACCCCTTCTATGATACTTTTAATGCGTATCACAGAAGGGGTTTTTCAACTATTTGTATTTACAGTTTCATTTGCTATCCGGATCAGTTTGTGACTGTGCGATTTGATCCGAAGAGGTTTTTGAAGAAGGAAATCAACCTCTGGAAGAAACCGTTTTTAACAACGACCTTCTCTGTAACGGACAATTCATTTCCGTCGCTGTCTATCAAGACCATACCGCTTGATGTTTCGGCCTGAACGGTGATCACTGCGTCCGTTTTTGCATCTTTGAAGGAGAATTCGGCGCCGGTCCCCTGCTTCACACCGTCAACATACCAGCAAAGTGCTGCGGTATCAATCGGCGGATCCAGTTCTGCTTCCAGTTTCAGGGTTTCGCCGTAGCTGATCGTTTTTGTGCCCGGATTGTTCTTGATAGAAAGCTTGCTGTTCGATCCTTCGACTGTGACTTCAATATCAACAGTGTCTTCGCTATCGAGATTGTAGACAAGGACATGTGTCGTTCCCGGGAAGATGCCGGTAATCGTACCATTATCCGCAACAGCTACGTTATTATCCATAGAAACCCAATCTACGAAGGCGTTTGTTGCGTTTGCAGGTTCAATCGTTGCATGGAGCGTTTTGCTTTCGCCAACATTCAGTGTCACAGATGCTGCGTCAATGGTCACGTTTTCAACAGGAATATATGCGTTGACCGTAATTTTTTGGGATGCCGTGACCGTGCCGTCTTCCGCAGACACAGTGATCGTTACTTCGCCCGGCTGAAGGGTCGTAACATAGCCGGCCTCATTAACTGTCGCAATGCTTTCGTCCGAAGAAGACCAGGTATACTCGATCTCGGTCGGTTCCGCAGGCATTGTTGACGCGGTGATAATGACCTCGTTGCCTGCGAACGTCTCGGTTTCCGAAGCTTCGAGCGAAATGGATTCAACAGGGACGCGGCAGAACAGATCGATTGCATCCGTCAAATCGCCGTCCTCAGTGACCGCGGAGATCGTAACGCATCCGGGTCCGACCATTGTTACAAGTCCGTTCTCGGAAACAGTTGCAACTTCCTCTGCCTCAGATACCCAATGCACCTTTTTATCAGTAGCATTTGCAGGAAGCACCTCGGCAGCCAGCTGCAGCGTATCGCCGAGATGCAGATCCGGCACGATCGTGTCAGCGATGGAGACGCTTTCGACGGGAACGATCACATCATACCTGACGCCGCTGTCGATCACATCATCCTTCGCTTCGGAGGCGGAATATACAGACACGGTTAATGCACTGCAGCCTGTAAATGCGTTCCGGCTGACATTGCCGGCGTCCTTCGGGATTTCGATGGCCGAAAGCGAAGTGCAGCCGGCAAATGCGCCGTCGCCGATCGTGTCGAGCGAATCGGGCATGTTGATCGTCGCAAGTGAACGGCAATTGCCGAAAGCATCGGCGCCGATGGATTCAATGCTGTCGGAAAGAACGACGGATGCAAGGGACGTGCATTCCATGAAGGCGCCGTTGCCGAGCGCATTCACCGTGTCGGGGATCTCAACGGATTTCAGCGCAGAGCAGCCCGCGAAGGCAAAGTCCTTGATTTCCGTAACGCTTGCGGGAATGGTCACGCTCTCGAGCGACCTGCAGTTATAGAAAGCGAAGTCATCGATCACGCTGACGCCGTCCGTAATATCGACATTCTTAAGGGCGGTGCAGTTTGCAAAGGTCATATTGCCGATATCGTAAACGCCTTCCGGGATGCTGACGCTTGACAGCGCGGAGCAGCCCATAAAGGTGCCGTCGCCGATCATCTGAACGGAGGACGGAATCGCAACGCTTTCAAGTGCCGAGCAGCCGGAGAAGGTGCTGTCACCGATCACCGTCATCGTTTCCGGAAGCGCAAGGTCTGCAAGCGCAGTACAATTCGAGAATGCGCCGTCACCCAGGACTTCGACAGATGCAGGGATGGAAAGACTCGTGACGGAGGAGCAGCCGGCAAATGCCTGCGCGCCGATTTCTGTGACCGTATCGGGAAGATCCACTGTCTGCAGTGCGGAGCAGCCGTTAAACACACCGTCCCGGATCTCGGTCAGTCCGTCGGAGAATTGCACGGAGCTGAGCGCGGAGCAATCGCTGAACGCGCCGTCTTCGATCACGGCCACGCTGTCGGGCAACGCGACAGTCTCCAGCGCGGAGCAGCCCGAGAATGCGCCGGCGCCGATCGATTCCAGATCATCCGGCAATTCGACAGACATCAGCTGCGTGCAGCCTTCAAACGCGAACGCGCCGATGAACGGCTTTTCTTCTGCCTGCTTTTGACCGATCACCAGCCCCGAATCCCAGGCAAAGGTCCGGATGGGACAACCCGCAAATGCTCTGTTGCCAATGTATTTAATGTTTCTCGGCAGTCCGTTCATCACAAACGACGTGCAGTTATAAAACGCATAGCTGTTTATCTTTTTCACAGTGGGATCCAGCACCACTTTTGTCAGGTTGGTGCAGTCAGCGAATGCATATGCGCCGACGCTTGTAATGCCCTTGCCGATCACGACCGTTTTGATCTTCGATTTGTCGTTTTTCCAAGGCACGGAGGTGGATGAGTAATTAGCCATATCTCCGTTCCCTGTGAATGACAGAACGCCATCCTTAAGCGTGTAAGAGATATTATAGTCCTTATTCCAGACCGCGTAGAAGGTAGTGTCCCGATCATTCGTATAAGGATCGCCGGGGCCGTAGGTTGCCGCCGTTGCGGTCTTGCTTTCCGCCCAGCCCATGAACACATAACCGCTTCTGGTCGGAATTGCATTGGAAAGCTCCAGATTCTTCTTGTAATTTTTCGTCTGCGTTGCCGGTGCGTTCTTTCCGCCGTTGGCGTCAAACTTCACAGAATAATAGGTGCTCACGTCCACCTTCTGCGTCGTTTTCCGGCGCATAACGTTGTTTTTATCATACACCTTAATCGTCAGTTTCGCAGTCCCCGGCTTTTTCGCAGTGATCGTGTAGCTTGCCGAGGTCTTGCCGAATGCGTTATCCGTTGTCGCCTGCACGACGTCGTTGTTGACGGTCACCGTCACTTTACCGCCGGCAGGATTATATCCGCCTTCATAACTTACGGTTACGGTTTGGGTCGGATTATTCTTTAGATTTAGATTTACCTCCTTCGCGGAAAGGCGGATCGTCGTATTTTGTTTTTTCCAGACTGCATAAAGGGTCAGCGCCTTATTGTCTGTGTATTTTTCGTTGGCGGCCATTGAAGCCGTCTTGCCTTTGGGATTCGTCGTCCATCCGAGGAATATATAGCCGGCGAGCGAGGGTTCCTTGGACGATACCTTGTAAGTGACGTCTTTGGTTTTCTTTCCGGTTCCCGGCATGCCGGAAACATTCGCATCCTTTGCGCCGAACAGTTTTGCGTTCTTTTTGTAAGTAATGTTGTAGGTCGGCGCGGCGACTGTATGCCCGTCATATATCCAGGTGTTCCTGAATACGCCGTTGAACGAATTATCCGCGATATGCCACCACTTATTGCCGACCGAACCGTCTTTATTTTTTTCAGTGTTGATACCCCATTGATCAACAAGCAGCACCTTGTTTTTTGTGAATGCAGTCTCTCCGGCGCGTCCGTATTTCTTCGCGGGACCTTTGTAGGGATAAACGCCGTCTTTGCTCATCATGCGATATTCATTGCAATTATATGGACCTTTTGAAAACTCAAAAGCCGGTCCATACGTCTCTTTCATTGGGTCTGTGCCAGTGTCAGCCCACCATGTTTTCGAAGCAGCAATACCAAAATGCAAATGAGGACCGGATGAATAACCCGTTGTGCCAACTTGTCCTATTTTTTGTCCTCTTTCAATTCTGCTACCTTTTTTTATGTTAGTAGGAATACTGTTTGCGAGCATATGGCCATATGTATAAGATCTTTTATCATCGCCATAAATAACAAGACCTGTACCTCTTCCGCCACAGTCTCCATATGAACCGTAGTGCTGCTGTGTACATTTGTTGATAACAACAACAGTTCCACCAACAGCTGCGATGATATCGGCGCCTTTAATGCTTGAATCATGGATATCAATCCCGTTGTGGTCCTTGCTATAACCCCGAGAAAGTTTATTATGTCCAGGGACAGGCCAAGTTATAGTGCTGCCAGACGCTGCTTCAACGATGAAAACTGTCTTCTGAATTGTAAAAAATTCAAACACAAAAATCAAAGCGATGAAAAACGCAACAAACCTTTTTTTAAAAGTCATCGTGGATTCTCCTTTCTTATTCAGCCGCATAATAAGTATAAGTAAACGTAACTGTGATCGAGCTGATTTTTACATAATCCGCCGCTGCCGAGCCGGCATGGAACATGATCGAGCGGTAATCGGCCGAACCCGTGCCCATGAGATTATTCAGGATCGCCGTGCTCGTCGTGCTGCCGGTGAATTTGCCGCCGCGCGTCCAGTTGGTTGAGGTCGCAAACTGGGTGCCGGACGGTTTATTCCCGTAGGAATAGCTCGACGCCCGATTGGAAACGGCATACATATAGCCGTGCGTACCGGAGCTGTTGCCGTGATTGTTATCTTCACGCACCGCGCTGACCGACACCTTTGTGAGCTCGCCGCCGAGACCTTTGATATAGGATCGTATGGCTGCGATATTGGAGATTTCAAAGACGGCGCCGCCGGAGCTCAGACCGGTCTGCGACGAAAAGGTGCCCTGCGTCGGCGACTGATCGCTCTTGAATGACGTGCCGGTCCCGCTGCAGGCCACCGCATTCCCGGCGCCGCTGTAAAGATAGCCGTAGCTCTTCCAGCTGACCGAAAGCTGCTGACCGTCTGCGTTTTTTGCGGAAGTCGTGATCGTCCCCGTCTTTTTAATAAGCCAGTGCGCGTAGAGATCCACCGACCCCGATCCCTCAGTCATCACAGTCGATGAAGATACCTCTGTGCCTCCCTTCTGATCAGTGTACCATCCGGCAAAGCGGGCATTTTCTCTCGTCGGCGTCGGCAGCTCACCGTACACATCTCCGAAAGCAACCGTTCGGCTGCTTACGCTGCACATGCCGCCGTTGCCGTTGAAATTAAGCTGGATCACGCTTCGCTGCCACTGCGCTTCCAGCTGCAGATTCCGGCTGACGATGCTCGTGCTTGAATATCCTGTCGTACCGGAGAACCAGCCGATGAACGTGTAGCCTTCCCGCGCATTCGGCGCATTGATCGCGCCGAGGGCGGGATCGATCCACTTCGCATAGAGCGTAGCGTCTTTTGTCACCAAATAGCTTCCGCCCTTGACGATCCGTTCACCGCGGAACTGCGGGTCGGTATACCATCCCTCGAGCTCAGCGCTTCTCGTATAACTCGCGGTACCGACAGTGCCGCCGTTCGCATTCAGAGAAACGGTAAATGATTTGCTCGGCGTTTCAAGATCAACGAAGTCGCCGCTCTTGACTGTTTTGCTTGCGATGCTGCTGCCGCCGTTTGTCACAAACCGCAGCGTGACGGAGGGGATCAGCTGATTCAGATCAATGCGCCCAAAGCCATAGTAGTTGTCTTTGCCGGCGGCGCCGAGATCCCTGCACGCGGAGACGATCTTTTCCTCCACCTCGTGCGGGGAGAGATCCGGGTGTTCTAGCAATAGCATGGCTGCAGCAGCTGAAACG
>JAFWCS010000100.1 GCA_017534365.1 Clostridia bacterium
AGCGAAGAAGACAAGTGCCTGTTTGGAAAGGTGCAGGGCATGGCTAAGGACAGTATCACCTACGAAGGTTCTACTGTTTCAATTCCTGTATCATCGGCTGATACGCCGCGTCCTCGATGCGGTTCACGCGTTCTCCTTCGGAGAGCACGTAGAATTCATCTTTTTCATACAGGCGCAGAACATATTTGTAATCCTTCGATCGGATCATCGCGGCTTTGGTATGCGTTCCGTCTTCTTTCGATTGCAAAAGAAGCCTGGGCGCGTAAATATCCTCTTCGCTTAAGATATTGTTGCTTTCCGAGCAATGTGTTTCTCCGTTCAATCTGCCGCCCTCGCAGAAGACGAAATCTCTGTGGGGCGCATTATTATCTTTGATGCACGGCAACAGGCTTTCGGAGAAGCTCTGCCGTTCACATTTTATGCCTGCCAGGTCGTAAACGGTGGCGCAAAGATCCGTCAGCTCGGCAAGATTGTCGTTGACTCCGCTGTCAGCAGCGACGCCCGCGGGCGGTTTGATGATCAACGGCACATTTGTCAGACAGTCGGGAAAACAGTTCTGACACTTCTCCGCAATTCCGTAATCGCCAGTATAATCTCCGTGATCCGAAAGCACGATGATCGCCGTATCGTCATAGATGCCCTCACTTTTCAGCGCAGCGATCAGCCTGCCGGCCTGCGCATCGACCTTTGCGCACATGGCAAGATAGGTGCGGCGCAGTTCGCGCAGCCGGTCTTCATCCCATCCCGAAACGCTCAGCGCATCGCGCAGGCCGGTTTCCATCTTCGGCTTGCCGTCACAGTCGGAGATCGTTGGAATGCGCGGCTGAAGCTTTGTTTCGTCAATGAGGTCATAATATTTCTTTTCGATCTGATACGGCGGATGCGGGAAATTGAGCCCGACAAACAGGAAAAACGGCCGCTCCGCCGGCCTCTTTTTTATGAATCTGACGGCGGAATCGATGCAAAGATCATCCACGTTTCTGATCTCGCGCCCGTTTTTATTCTCCGGGATAAGTCCGTCAAAGAACGAAAAGAACGTGTCGCTGCCCTTTTCGCCTCTCCCGCTCTTCACGAGCGTCGCAGGGGTTTTGACGCGGGAAAACATCAGATATTGATCGATCAGTTTTTTATGGTATTTTTTGAATTGACCGCCCATCAGGTCTCCGCGCGTGGAGGACACGGTGTAATAGCCGGCAGCTTTCAGATCGGAAAACAGGTTTTCTTCCTCCGGATGCTGAAGAAACGACATCGTCCGGTGACCCTTCGTGTGCAGGTTAAGCCCGGTCATAAACGAGCAGCGGGAGGGGACGCAGACGGGGTTCTGACAGAAGGCGTTGCGGAAGGAAACGCCTTCCTCCGCCAGCGCGTCAAAGACCGGCTTGTGCGCGGCCTCGTTGCCGAGATGATGCAGCGCGTCAGCCCGCATCTGGTCGGGATTGATGATCAGAATGTTCGGCTTATTCATTGTTTACACCCAGTCTCGGTTTTTTCTGAATGTCGGGCAGCTTTTTCTCAACGTCGAGGAAGCGGAGGATCACGGCCAGGAAAATATGGATGAAAATATTGATGCCGACAAAGGCCCAGATGATCGCTCATTCAGACCTCGATCAGTTCATAGTCTCTGGAACCGAAGCCGAGCGCCGCGGCCGCTTCGATCGTATGGATCCCGTGCCGGCTTTCGACTCTCTCGAGAAAGTGCGCCTTGCCGGGGTCGTCGCAGGCGTAGACCAAATCCAGACAGGCCTGATCGATCGCAACCGGATCCAGCGAAACCAGGATCCCCATATCCCGCAGGCAGGGGTCCTCGGCAACCGCGCAGCAGTCGCAGTCCACAGACATGTTTTTCATCACGTTCACAAACACCATGTTGCCTTTGAAATAATCGACGACGGCACAGGCCGCGTCGGCCATGGCTTCCAGAAACGCATCCTGCGGGCAGATGTTTGACCACAGTCCTGTCTGGGACGTCTGCTTTCCGCCGGAATGGATATAGGCTTTTCCGGCGGACGACGCGCAGCCGAT
>JAFWCS010000101.1 GCA_017534365.1 Clostridia bacterium
GAATGCGCTCCGCTGGCGATCATCAACCACGACCGCCTGCGCACGACGGATTCCATCGGGCAGCCGCTGCCCGGCGTGCAGGCCAAGATCATCAACCGGGATGAAAACGGCGTCGGCGAGGTCTGCGTCAAGGGCGACATGGTGATGCTCGGCTATTACAACAATCCCGAAGCGACCGCCGAAGTGATGGATGCGGACGGCTTCTTCCATACCGGCGATCTCGGCTTTGTGGACCGCAAGGGCAATTATCACCTGACCGGCCGCTGCAAAAACGTGATCGTGACCTCCAACGGCAAGAATATTTATCCCGAGGAGCTGGAATATCACATCAACGCGAGCGACGTTGTGGCCGCGAGCATGGTCGAGGGCGTGGAAAACAAGAACGGCGAAGTGCGCGTGCACGCGCAGCTGCTCCCGGATCTGGAAGAGCTGGAAGAACGGATCGGCCGCAAGCCCTCACCCGAAGAAATCAACCGCGCGATGAAGGACGTGATCGATCAGGTCAACGCGCAGCTGCCCGGGTTCAAGCGTATCCGCACCTTTACCGTGCGCAGCAAGGAATTCGTGATGACCACGACGCAGAAGATCAAGCGCGAATCCAACAAATCATAATCACACAAGGATACCGCCCGGGCGAGCGCAGAGGCTTGCCCGGGCGGCTTTTGTTTTGTCAGTCCTCGATCGCAGCCTTGCGGCTGTTTTTCGCCCGATACTTGGCGATATCGAATTTCGCCTGCCGGTCATAGGTGTAAACGCCGTTCTGCTCCTGCTCGACGTCCGTCAGCTGCGTATAGCAGAAGGCGAACATGCGGTCATTGTCAAGCAGGGCGTCGGTCAGGCCCTGATAGCGCGCAAAGTATTCCTCCTCGGTCTTCGGCGCGTTGCCGTAGCCCCAGGCGTCGCTGTTGTCGTCCTGCACGCTCCAGCGGATGCCGCCGTATTCGCTCACGAAGCAGATGCCCCCGGGATAGTGCTGGATGTCGGGGAAGTGATCAGAGAGCGTGCCCTCGGTCATGAGCTTGTCATAGCGCGGCTTGAAGATCGCGGGATCCTGCTCGTAATCGTGGACGTCGTAGATATCCGTCTCCACGTGATAGTTGCCGCTCGTGTCGATGCAGGGGCGGGTCGGATCGATCCGCTTGGTCATGCGGTAGATCGTGCGCAGCAGGATGGGGTCGCGGCGGCGGCCGTCGAAGTCCCACGTTTCATTGAACGGGCACCAGCCGACGATCGCGGGGTGGTTGCAGTCGCGCAGCACAGCCTCGCACCATTCCTCCAGATAGAGCGGGGTGAGCGTTTTGTCGCTGTGATCGATGCCCCAGTTCGGATATTCGCCCCAGACAAGGTAGCCCAGGCGGTCGCAGTGATAGAGGAAGCGCGGCTCAAAGACCTTTTCATGCAGGCGCGCGCCGTTGAAGCCCGCCGCCATGGACAGCTCGATGTCATGCAGGAGCGCCGCTTCGTCGCGGGCGGTGTAGATGCCGTCGGGATAGAAGCCCTGATC
>JAFWCS010000102.1 GCA_017534365.1 Clostridia bacterium
CGACGAAGGCAGCCGATCCGAAGGCGACGACCGCCGCGCCCGGCAAACAGGAACCCGGCACCACGGCCCCCGGCGCTGTCACGCAGCCGTCCGGCGAAAAGGCGACGACGCCCGCCGGCCTTGTGACCGAAGAATTTGAAACGCCGATCCTGTAATCGATGAAAGACGTTTACCGATTTGCCGACGCCGTTGTCGCGGTGGAATCCCTCTACCCCGCCGTGCATGATTACTGCCGCGCATACCGCTTTGACGGCGCGCCGGAGCTGACCGTGCGCATCACGCCGGCGGATCTCACGGCCGAGCGTCAAAAATCCGCTGCGGAAGACCGCGCTGAAGGCCGGGCGGTGCGCGACTTTGCGGACGATTACCTTGAGATCCTCGCCGTTTACCGGAAGCTCGCCGAATGGGCGCCGCTGCGGGAGACCGTTCTGCTGCACGGCTCTGCCGTTGCGGTGGACGGCGCAGCCTATCTTTTTACGGCGAAAAGCGGCGTCGGGAAATCGACGCACGCCGCGCTCTGGCAGGCCGCCTTCGGCAGCCGCGCCGTGATCATCAACGACGACAAGCCGCTGCTGCGCATCACGCAGGACGGCGTCACCGTCTTCGGCACGCCCTGGGACGGCAAGCACCGCCGCAGCGCCAACTGTGCCGCCCCGCTGCGCGCGCTGTGCATTCTGGAGCGCGCGGCGCAAACGCAGGTCATTCCGATCTCCGCCTCGCAGGCCATGCCGCTGCTGCTGCAGCAGATCTATCGCCCCGCGGATCCCGCGGCACTCGCGGCCACGCTCCGCCTGCTCGACCGCCTGACGCAGACCGTGCCGCTCTATCGCATGGGCTGCAACATGGCGCCGTCGGCCGCCGTGATCGCCTATGAAGCCATGAAAGGTTAAATGCATCATGAAACTCAAGCCATCCTTTATCGCCTATGACACGCAGGACCAGTCGATGCTCGTGCCGACCGGCAGCGCCGGATTCGCCGGGCTCGTGCAGGGCAACCGCACCCTCGGCGCGATCCTCTCCCTGCTGAAAACGGAAACGACCGAAGCCGAGGTCGTCGCCGCCATGTGCGCGCGGTTCGACGCGCCGCAGGCGCAGATCGCGCAGGACGTGGGGCGCGTGCTTGACGCGCTGCGCGGCATCGGAGCGCTCGATGAATAAGCAGCTCCCGCTGGAAGACTACCTGCGGGAAAACGGCACGCTGACCTATTCCAACGTCGGCGTCAGCATGCTCCCGCTGCTGCGGCAGGGGCGCGATCTGCTGACCCTGCAGGCAAAGACGCAGGCGCGCTGCGCAATCGGCGACGTCGTGCTGTTTCGCCGCGCCTCCGGGCAGCTGGTGCTGCATCGGATCGTTGCCGTGCGGGCGCAGGATTACGTTCTGCGCGGCGACAACTGCACGGGCGACGAACCGGGCGTCACGGATACGCAGATCCTCGGCGTCATGACCGGCTACGTCCGCGGCGGCAGGACCCGCAGCGTCACGGATCCCGCCTATCGCTTCTATACGCGGATGATCCTGCGCACGGCGAAGCTGCGCATCCCGATCAGAAAAGCGCTGCGCCGCCTCAAGCGCAGACTGAGAAAACAATAAAAGGAAACCGCCCTGATCACGGCTGTTTGAAACCGTGATCGGGGCGGATAGCTATTGCGGAAAACGCTTACGCGCCGAGCGGCAGCTTGCTGAAGATGGACATCAGCGCGCGGAAGAAATTCTGCAAGAAGCCGAGCAGCGCGGAAAGGAAGCCGCCGCCGTTGCCGGTCACGGCAAAGGGCACGAGCACGTAGAGCGCACTGTCCGAGCCGCGGATCGTCTTCGCGTCCGCCAGATTGCAGTCGACCGTCACGCCCGCGCTGAACGCATAGCCGCTGTCGGCCGTGAGCTTCAGAGAGAGCAGATAGGTGTCGCCGACCTTCAGTTCGCCTGTATAGGCGTCCTTGCCCTCGCCGGGGATCAGATCGGCCATCGCGATCGAAACGCCGGGGGTGCGGATCTTGACGAATTTCTCAACGTCCGCGTAGGTGTAGCCGCCGGCGCGCCCGCTCACGCGGATCTCCACGGTATCGATCGTTGTTGCGGCAAAGGCCGGCACCGCAAGCAGGCCCAGCAGGAGCGCAGCGAGTGCAAGCGCAAGGATTTTTTTGAGTTTCATAAAAGTTCCTCCCGTTTTTTGATGCACCAAGTATAGCACAGAATTCCGTTCGTTGCAACCGCAAACCGCAGATTTTGATCGGGATCGGGAAAATATTTCGTTTTTTCTTTTTCGCCGGTGGACTTTTTTCAAATAGTATGCTATAGTTAGTTATAACTACCGGCGGGAGGTGCTGCCGTGAAACGAAGCGTGCCGGCTGCGGTTGTCATCGGCGCGGCCGTCAACTTTCTGCTCTTTCTCACCAAGCTCTACGTGGGCGTTGCGACCAATTCGCTCTCCGTTTACTGCGACGCGGTCAACAATCTCGGCGATACCTTCGCCTGCGGGCTGGCCGTGCTGGGCTTCGCGCTCAGCCGCCGGATGGAGACGCGGCGGGCCGGGCGCACACAGAGCCTGCTGACCTTCGTGATCAGCATCGTTATCGCCGTGACCGGCTTTTATTTCGCCTACAACGGCCTGGAGCGCCTGCTCTATCCCCTGCCGGTCTCCTATTCCGCCGGCTACGCGGCGGCCGTCGGGGCGACGATCGGCGTCAAGCTCCTGCTTGCGCTGCTGTTTCGCCACGCGAACAAAACGACGCCTTCGCCGGTGCTGCGCGCGCTCACGCTCGACAGCGTGCTGGACTGCTTCATCACCCTGTTCGCATGGATGGGCCTGTTTCTGATCGTGCGCGTCCGGTTCGCGGCAGACGGCCTGTTCGCCATCCTCTGCGGCGCGGTCATCACGGTCTCCGCCGTGCGCGCCGTCATCGCCGAGGCGAAATACCTGATCAATGAATAGCGATAACAGAGAAACAGAAATTACAGAAATGAGCGAGGAGTGGAACCCATGGCAAAAAAAGAAAAAGTCAAAAAGACCCCGAAGCAGAAGGCAAAGAAGGCGGGCAAAGTGATCGGCATCATTTTGCTCGTAATTGCGGTGATCGCGGGCGCCGTGGCGCTGGCGAACTACATCAGCGTGCGCGCCAACCGCGCCTTTGTGGAAAACACGCTGCAGCCCGTGGTCTATGAGAATCAGCTGCAGCCCAAGCAGGACGCTGACGGCTGGGATTCCTTCACCGCGGACCGGGAGCTCAAGGTCCTGCAGCTGACCGATATCCACATCGGCGGCGGCATCATGAGCATCAAGAAGGATACGATGGCGCTCAACGCCGTGGCCGCGATGGTCGCCGCGGAAAAGCCCGACCTCGTGGTCGTGACCGGCGACGTCGCCTATCCCGTGCCCTTCCAGAGCGGCACCTTCAACAACAAGCTCAGCGCGCAGCTCTTCGCCTCAGCGATGGAAAAGCTCGGCGTTTACTGGTGCCTGGCCTTCGGCAACCACGACACCGAGGCCTATTCCTATTACAGCCGCGAGGCGATCGGCGCCATGTATGCGGATCGCGCCGTCTATCCGCACTGTCTGTTCAAAACCGGCCCGGCGGACGTGGACGGCGTGGGCAACTACGTGATCAACGTGCGCAACATCGCGGGCAAGATCACGCAGAGCCTCTTTATGCTCGATTCCCATTCCTACACGGACAACGACTATTTCGGCGTGCTGTGGAGATATGACTGCATCCACAAGAATCAGGTCGCATGGTATGAGGCGCAGCTGGACGCGCTGGCGGCCGAAAACGGCGGCGAGATGCCGAAATCCCTGATGTTCTATCACATCCCGATGAAGGAAACGCAGGACGCTTATTATGAGTGGCGCGACAACGGCTTCGCCGACACCGAGAATGTGGAATACGTCTTCGGCAAGGCGGGCGAGCACAAGGTCGTCGTCTATTCGAGCGAACACAACGAGGGCATGTTTGACGCGATCCTGGCCAAGGGCTCCACGCAGGGTCTCTTCTTCGGCCACGACCATCTGAACAACTTCTCGCTGAAATACAAGGGCATCCCGATGACCTACGGCTACGCGGTGGACTATCTCGCCTACGTCGGCATTGCGAAGGTCGGCGTGCAGCGCGGCTGCACGGTGATCAACATCGCGCCGGACGGGAGCTTCACCTATGCGCAGGAAAACTATTATCAGGAGAAGTATCAGCCGCCGCAGGCGAAGGAGCAGGTGGAAATGATCGACCTCAACGAGGATCCGGATTTCGGCCAGAACGATACGGCGAAAAAGTAAATCAGCGCATACAGCAAGCGGCTGCGCCGATCCCGGCGCAGCCGCTGATTTTTTTGTTTGAACGAAAGCGCCGCGCCGTCGCTTATTCAACGGTGACGGATTTGGCGAGATTGCGGGGCTTGTCAACGTCCAGACCGCGCGAAACGCTCAGATAATAGCCGAGCAGCTGCAGCGGCACGACGGCGAGACTGGCCATGAAATGCGGATCCGTCTTCGGCACGTAGACCGTGAAATCCGCCGTGTCCTCCACGCTGTAGTTGCCGTAGCCGGTCAGGCCCATCAGATAAGCGCCGCGCGCCTTGCATTCGACC
>JAFWCS010000103.1 GCA_017534365.1 Clostridia bacterium
GGCCGTATCGACCAGGACGCAGGGACCCAGTTCCGGGAGTTCGATGACCTTCCGGACCGGGTCGGTGGTCGTGCCGGGCAATTCGCTCACTAGCGAGACTTCCTGTCCCGCCAGGGCGTTCACGAGGGTCGATTTCCCGCTGTTAGCTGAGCGCGCCGCTGCGCGACCGCTTCGGCGTGATCGCCCGGCTGGAGCTGTATTCCGGAGAGGAGCTTTCGCAGATCGTCAACCGCAGCGCCGGGATCCTCGGCATTGAGATCGATCCGGCCGGCGCGCTGGAGATCGCTTCCCGCTCCCGCGGCACGCCGCGTATCGCCAACCGCCTGCTCAAGCGCGCGCGCGATTACGCGCAGGTCGTCTGCGACGGCGTGCTGACGAAAGAGGCGGCGGGGCTGGCGCTGGATAAAATGGAGATCGACGCGCTCGGGCTGGACGCCATCGACCGGCGGCTGCTGACCACGATGATCCGCAATTATAACGGCGGCCCGGTGGGGCTGGAAACGATCGCCGCCGTGATCGGCGAAGAAGCGGTCACGATCGAGGACGTCTATGAGCCCTATCTGATGCAGCTCGGCTTTCTGAGCCGCACCCCGCGCGGGCGCATGGTTTCCCCCGCAGGCTACGCCCACCTCGGCATCCCGATGCCGGGGCAGCAAAGAATGGATGTCTGACGCATGAGAGTATTTGAAAACTGGAAGGACTATACCCTGATCGACTGCAGCGCCGGCGAGCGGCTGGAGCGCTGGGGCGAGCAGGTGCTGATCCGGCCGGATCCGCAGGTGATCTGGCAAACGCCGAAGACCCACCCCCTCTGGCGGGATCCCCACGCGGTCTATCACCGCGCGAATACCGGTGGCGGGCAGTGGGAAGTGCGCAAAAAAATGCCCGCGGTCTGGCAGATCGGGCTGGACGGTCTGCGCTTCAACATCAAGACCATGGGCTTCAAGCATACCGGCCTGTTCCCGGAGCAGGCGGTGAACTGGGAGATGACCGCGCGCGTCATTCGCGAAGCGGGCCGGCCGGTGAAGGTGCTGAACCTGTTTGCCTACACCGGCGGCGCCACGGTCGCCGCGCTGCAGGCGGGCGCGCACGTGACGCACGTGGACGCCTCCAAGGGCATGACCGCGTGGGCGAAGGAAAACGCCGCTGCCTGCGGCCTGGCGGATCGCCCGGTGCGCTGGCTCGTGGACGACTGCATCAAATTCGTCCAGCGTGAGATCCGGCGTGGCAACACCTACGATATCATCATCATGGATCCGCCGTCCTACGGGCGCGGCCCGGGCGGCGAGGTCTGGAAGCTGGAGAACGAAGTGTTCGGCTTCGTGGAGCTGTGCGCGCAGGTGCTTTCCGACGCGCCGCTGATGGTGCTGATCAATTCCTATACCACGGGCCTGTCGCCGAGCGTGATGGAATACATCCTCGGCGAGACCGTGCAGCGCAAACGCGGCGGCGTGACCGAGAGCGACGAGATCGGTCTGCCGGTCGCAGCAAGACCCGGCCGCGTGCTGCCCTGCGGTGCCAGCGCGATCTGGCGCGCAGAATGAACCGAATGAGAAAGAGAAACGCATGAACGAACACATCATTGAATTCGATAACGTCACCTTTACCTACGACAGCGAGGAAGGGGAAACGCCGAAAACGCCGGCGCTGCGCAATGTGACGCTGCGCGTGAAGCGGGGCGAATTACTCGCGGTCCTCGGCCACAACGGCTCGGGCAAGAGCACGCTGGCCAAGCTCTGCAACGCGATCTACACGCCGCAGTCCGGCGCGGTGCGCGTCAACGGCATGGTCGGCGACACCGCGGAGGCTGCGGATCA
>JAFWCS010000104.1 GCA_017534365.1 Clostridia bacterium
CATCTCCTTCGAGCCGTCGCCGATGGACTGGCCGTTTGTGACCTCCACACCGGAGAACGTCCCCTCCGGCAGGATCGCGCCGCCGACCACCAGCAGCGGCAGGTACACGCGGTGCTTCTGCCCTTCGACAGTGATATCCTTGAATTCCGTATTCTTCATGGAGACCGTGAAGGTCACGTCGCCGCTTTTGCCGGCGATCTCTTCCGCCGTCACGGGCTTGCCGTTGAGCGTATAGCTGATTTCAAAGCTCAGGGGCAGCGCGCGCTCCCCCGTGCCGCTGTAGTAAAGATCGGTTTCGGGCAGGTTCCAGCGCAGCTGTTCCCCATTGATCACGGGCAGGATATCGCTTTTGACGTTCGTGACGTCCTTGAGGTCAGTGATATCGTCCACATAGACCTCCGGCGCGTCGGTATGCAGCCAGTCGCTCACGGAGATCTGCGTCGTTTTGCCGGCGGAATCCAGATTAACGTAAACGGTTTCCGTCTTATTCACCTTTTCGGCGGCTTTTTCAAACACCGGCTGCTCGACGGTCACGGGCGTCTGCGCGGCGGGCGCGGTCGTCGCGTCGGTCTCTTCACTCTTGCCGCAGGCAGTCAGCAGCCCGCAAAGCATGCAGACGGCCAGCAGCAGCGCGGCGATCCTTTTAGTTTTCATGAACGGTCTCCCCTTTCGGTTTCCATTGATAGGTCGTGCGGTCGATGATCGACTCGAACGAAACAAGCAGCGCGGGCAGGAAAATCATGATGATCAGCGCGCTGATCACAGCGCCGCGCGAAAGCATGGAGCAAATACATTTGACAATCGAAATATTGCAGGTCAGATAGACGCCGAAGGTGGCGCAGAAGAATACCAGCGCGCTCTGGAATACGGAGCGACTTGCGGCGGCCGCGGCTTTCTGCATCGCGGCTTTTTTATCGAGCGTTGTCTGCATTTCCTCCTTGAAGCGCGACGTCATCAGGATCGCGTAATCCACGGTTGCGCCCAGCTGAACGCAGCCGATGATCGTCGGCGCGATGAACGGGATCTCCGCCCCGAGCAGGAACGAGATCGCCTGATTGATGAAGATCGCAAGCTCGATCGAAGCGACCAGGATCAGCGGCAGCGAGAGGGATTTGAAGCAGATCGCGATCAGAATAAAGATCGCGGCAATGGAGATTATGCTCGTCACCTTGAAGTCGCGCGCGGTGACGTTCACCAGATCCTTGCACAGCGCCCCCTCGCCGGTCAGATAGCCGTTCGGGTCGTAGCGGTGCAGGATCTCCAGGAGCGTGTCGATCTGCGCGTTGCCCGCGTCGGACGCCGTGGCATAGACGGAATTGACCATCATCAGCCGGTAGCCGCCCTTCTGGCAGATTTCCTTCACCGCATCCGGCAGCAGGCTTTCGCTGATGGCGGCGCCGACGAAGGTATTCAGCGAGATCACGTTGGAAACGCCGTCCGTTTCCTCAAATTCATCCACCATTTTGGAGACCTGGTAGGCCGGGATCTTTTCATCCACGATCACAAAATGCGTGGTCGCCATGTTGAAATCCGATTTCAGCTTGGTCAGCGACGTGACGGAATTCATATCCGGCGGGAGCATCTTGGTGAAATCATAATACATATTCACGTGCTCCTTCGCAAGGAAGGACGGCACGATCAGGAGCAGGAACAGCGCTGCCAGCACGGTCCTGTGCTTAACGGAGAATTCAGACAGGCGCCTGAACGACGGCACCAGCGGCTTATGACGGAAGCGGTGGATCGGTTTATCCAGCATCAGGATCATAACGGGCAGCACGACCACGACGGAGAGCACGCCGAGCAGCACGCCCTTGGACATCACGATGCCGATATCCAGCCCCAGCGTAAAGCTCATGAAGCAGAGCGCAAGGAAGCCAAAGATCGTCGTCAACGAACTGCCGGCAAGCGAAACAAAGGTTTTGCTGATCGCGTTGGCCATCGCCTCGCGCC
>JAFWCS010000105.1 GCA_017534365.1 Clostridia bacterium
GCAACGGGCCGGCAGAAGGCCGCCTCGAACGCTGCGCGGATCGCCTGCGCATCCCAGAGACCGTAGCTGCCGGTGCCGACGGCGCCGACGATGCACACGCCGACGGCAAACAGCGCTTCCGGATCCACGGCGTGCGCGGCAAGAAAGCCCTGCGCCGTTTTGAGCACGGCGGCCGTGCCGGTCGTGAAGGGCGTCTGCAGCAGTGCGCGAAGCTGCCCGCTCAGCGTGCAGAGCGCATAGCTGATCTGCGTCGTTTCGGCGTTGACGCCGAGGATCAGCTTCTCCTGCAGGCAGAGCCGCAGCGGGATTTCCCGGCGGCCGGCGCCTGCCGTTTCCGCCGGCGCGGTCTCGGCAATGCGTCCTTCGGCGATCAGCTCCGTGCAGAGCTTGGAGACGGCGGCCGGCGTCAGCTGCGCCGCTTCGGCGAGCGCCTTGCGGCTCATCGGACCCTGTGCGCCCAGCAGGCGCAGCAGCAGTTTTTTGTTTTCCGCCCGCATGGAGCGGAGATTATATCCGGTGTCGTTCATATTATTTCACCAACAGAGAAATGCCGCTGATGACCATCAGTGTATCGGTCAGAATCAGGAACACCTTTCGGCTGAGCTTCTTTGCGATCGCGTTGCCCAGCAGGATCGAGAGCACGAGCAGCGCCAGGCAGACGAGCAGCAGCAGATTCGTTTCCTTCACGAAATAGCCTGCCCGCAGATCGCCGATCATCAGCAGTGTGTTGAGCACGATCCATACTGTGGAGAGCGTGGCGCGGAACTGATCGTTCTCCTTCAGACGCACGGAGGCGTAGGTCACGATCAGCGGCCCGCCGCACACGAACATGCCATGCACGACGCCGCCGAGCGCGAGCAGCGCGAAGCCGAGCGCCTGCGCGCGGTCAACGAGATTCTTCTGCGTCAGCAGCGAGATAAAATTCATCAGCGCAAAGGCGATCACGATCACGCCCAGCGTTTTATAAAGCACGGAATCATAGGCCGCCAGCCGCGCGCGCAGCAGCGCGCCGAGCAGCATGCCCGGCAGGGTGACGCCGAGAATGATGCCGAATTCCTTCCACTGAATCGCCTTGCGGTTCTGTGCCACAACGCCGATCGAGGCGGCGATGCCCAGCACGTTCAGGATCGGTTTCGCCGTATCGAAGCCGACGAGCATGATCGAGAACGGCATGGCCAGCACCGTGCCGGCGAAGCCCGTGATGCACTGGATGACGTTGGAAAGGAAAACGACGATCAGAAACAGAACGTTCTGCAGCATCAGAATGCAAAGACCTCGATGCCGAGCATCGTGCCCAGCGCTTTGACTGCGGCGGAGATATCGCCCATGGCCACCGCGAAATGGGGCTCCCAGCCGTATTCCACGCCGCCGCGCACAAAGGCCTCGGCGTCGCAGGTGGTTTTCACCACGATCGAGGTGCCGAAATACTGCTTCGGCCGGTCAAGGGCTTCGCCTTTCGCGGTCAGCAGACGGAATTTGCCGTCGGCATCCTTGCCCAGCCGCACGATCGTGACGGCCGGCGCGGCCTTGCAGCCGAATTCCAGCGTCGGGCCGATCTTGCGGTTGCAGTGGACGCCGGCTTCCGCTCCGGTATCCTCCCGCGCGAGCGAACAGGCGGCGGTGCCGCAGTGCCAGAAGGTGACGGCGTTGTCCGCTTTGTTCAGCGCCACGGGATCGCCGAAGAAGGCCGGCTTGCCGGTCAGCTCCGCGGCGATATACATCGACAGCGCGCCGTAGGTGTCCGTTTCGCAGGCGGCGGGCACGCCCAGATCGTTCATCATGGCCAGCACCGCGCAGACCGGGGTGCCGAACGAAACGAAGAAATCCGGCCAGCAGCGGCTGGAGATCGCGCCGATGTTATTTTGTTTGATGTATTCCGCATAGGCTTTATACAGCCGCGCAAAGTCCAGCACGTTCTTTTCATTGATGCTCTCCAGCTTGCAGATGCGCTTGCGGGCGTCGTCCAGATAGGGCTGCACGTCGGCGTCGCTGAAGGTCTTTGCTTTTTCGATCAGTTCCCGCGCTTCGATGGAGAGCAGACGGGCGCCGAAGGTGCGCGTGATCTCGTGATCCAGCGCGCGGCCGAAGCCGAAGCCCTCGGGCGTGTAGCCGATCTGCAGCAGGTTGAGCGAACGCAGCGCTTTCCGGAGCTTCGCCGCCTGCCAGACGGCGCGGATGGCGTCCGCCGTGGCGGGATCTTCCGGCGCGCCGTACACGTAGCTGAAGGGGCGGCGGCAGGCCGTGAGCATATTTGCCGCGGAGTAGGCGCCGGTCAGCGCGTTGAGCTTGAGCCGCCCGGTATCGGCGGCCGGCTCCTGCGGCGTCCAGAGCAGGACGGGGCAGTCGAAGCGGCGCAGCGTCTCGGCGGTATAAGCGCCGTTGGCAAAGGTCACGTTCTGCAGCACGACGAGATCCGGCTGCTTGCCTTCTGTAAAGGCATTTAACTTGTCAAGGCCGAGCAGCATCTCCTGCGGTACGGCGGTTTCGGCGTCGATTTCGCGCAGCAGCGCCGCGGAGGCCTCGAACACCTTGCCTGCGGCGGCCAGATCGAAGGTCGGCACACCGATGGGCAGATAGAGCGTCTGAAACATGGCAATCACCTGTATTTCACTTCTTTATTTTCGCCGATCAGGCCGGGAAACGCGCCCTGACGGATCAGCGGCGCCCGGTCGGGGTGGGCGATCACCCATTTGTTTTTCTGCAGCAGCAGCCGCGTTTCCGGGCTGCCGCCTTCGGGCCGGAAGTCCAGCGGCGTATTCGTGCCGCGCGGCAGGATCACGACGTCGCGGAAGCCTGCGTCGCAGGTGCGGCAGGGCGAAAGATGCAGCGTCGTCTGATAGAATTCGATCGCCGTGCCCTGCGGCACGTAGAAAACGGCGGCGTCCTCCACGCGGATGGTATTGTCCTTCACCTGCCAGAGGTGTGCGAGCACGAGGCAGAAGTCGGTCGCGGCGACGTTGATCTCGCTGCCCTTGTGATATTCAAAGCCGTTGTAGGTCGTGTTGCGGCCGTTGCAGTAGCCGATCTGGATCGGCATGCCGCCGTAGATCAGATCACGCACCTGCGAAAACAACGGTTCGATCGCCTCCATCTCCGGCACGCCGGCGACGTAGACGTTGCCTTCGGCGGGGATGTCCGTTTTCTGCGTCAGATAAGCGGTCAGCGGCGAAAAGTCGAAGCCCTCCAGCACGCGGCCGTAAGGCGCAAAGGCCGGATCAAAGACGGACAGGACCGGCACGTCGTTGACGGCGTTCAGCTTCTCAAGCATCGGCTTCTCCCTTCACGACCTTGAAGGTGGTGCGGAAATCGAGCTTGCCGAGCCCCGCTTCCATGCCTCTATCATACACGGCCTTGCAGTTGGCAACGCCGGGCATGGCAAAGCCGGTCTCTTCGCTCAGACGCGCGGCGATGCCGAGATCCTTGTGCATATTCTCCAGCGAGAACGCTGTGGTCCAGTTTTCCTCTGCCAGATTCTTCCACTGCCCGTCCAGATAGAAATTCTGGCCGCCGCCGTAGGAGATCGCCGTTGCGTAATCCTCCACGTCGATGCCGAATTTCTGCGCGAGGCCGAGCGTTTCGTTCACGCCGTTCTGGATGGACGCGACCAGCGCGTTGTGGCAGATCTTCATCACGAGGCCCTTGCCGTTTTCGCCCATGCGGATCACGTTGCTGCCCATGTAGGAGAGGATCGGGCGGATCACGGGGAACAGCGCTTCGTCGCAGCCGGCGTAAATGCCGAGCGTGCCGGCGATGGCGGCAGGCTTGGATTTGACAACCGGGCAGTCCGCGAACTGCGCGCCCTTCGCCTTGACCTGCTTGGATACCTCAACGGAAACGGAGGGGTCGATCGTGCTCATATCAATGCAGATCTTGCTTGCATCCAGCACGGGCAGGATCTCAGCATAGACGCTGCGCAGATGCTCCGAACGCGGCACCATCGAAATGATGACCTCCGCCTTCTCCGCGAGCTCCGCGCTGCTGCGGCAGGGGATGCCGCCGAGGGAGCCGAGCTTTTCCTTCTTTGCGTCCACAACGTCATAAACATAAACGGCGTCGTCATGCTTTTTAATAATGTTTTCGCACATGGATTCGCCCATGATGCCCAGACCGATAAAACCGATGCGCATGGCTTATTCCTCCGTGATGGTCTTGTCCCACGCTGCCTGGAACTTGGCAAGGCCGTAGTCCGTGAAGGCATGGTAGAAGCTGTCCTTATAAACCTGCAGGCCGGCGGTCACGATGTCGGCGCCCGCGACGGCGCAGTCCACGATCTGCTTGCCGTTGCGCACGGCCGCGCAGATGATCTCCGTGTTGCCGTAGTAGCCGTAGTTGGAGTAGATGTCAACGATGTCCTGAATGTACTGCGCGCAGTCCTCGCCGCTGTTTTCCTTCCAGCCGATGAAGGGGGAGACGAAGAGGGAGCCGTTCTTCGCGGCGATGAGCGCCTGCGAGGCGGAGAAGACCAGGGTCAGATTCGTGCGCACGCCCGCCTTTTCGAGTCTGCGCGCCGCGGCGATACCCGCCTCGGTGCAGGGGATCTTGATCACGAAGTTCGGGCACATGGCGGCGATCTTCGTGCCCATGGCGACCATTTCGTCGGCGTCGTCGAGATGCGGATTGATCTCCACGGAGATCGGGAACACGTTCCAGCCCTCGATGCCCTTTTCCTTCACGAAATCGGCCAGCTCGCCGATGACGGTGAAGAAGGGCTTGCCGCTGTTCATGATGTGGTTCGGGTTCGTGGTGATGCCGTCGATGCCGAAGGTGTCATAGGCCTCGCGGATCTCGTCGATCTTTGCGCTGTCAAGGAAATACTTCATAATTACGTTCCATCCTTTCTGATGAATAAAAATACTTTTGAATTGATTAACGCTGTTAATCAATTGTATTATAGCACAATCTTTCCGTTTGTCAACCGCTGTTTGCAAAATATTTCCGCTGCGCCCTTGCAAATGCTCTCTCCTTGCTTTATAATGAAATAAATCAATTGAAAAGGGGATACGCTGTATGGGTAACGAAACCCCGTCTTCCGCAAAAAAAGGGATCCTGCAATTCATCAAATACGCGCTCTTTGCCGCCTCGGCAGGGCTGATCCAGGTGATCAGCTTCACGCTGCTCAATGAGGTCGTGGTCAAAACGCAGCCGATCCAGAACGCGATGGCCGCCAGCGAGGGCTTTGCCCGCATTATGCAGAATGATTACGGCCCGATCTATCTGATCGCGCTGATCCTGTCCGTGCTCTGGAATTTTACCTTCAACCGCAAATTCACCTTCAAATCAGCCAACAACATCCCGATCGCCATGCTGAAGGTCTTCGGCTATTATCTGGTCTTCACGCCGGTCTCCGTCGTGCTGGGCAACTATTTCACCGCGAAATACGCCGCCTTCGGCCCGATCGAATATATCGTGCTCGGCGTGACGATGGTCATCAACATGGTCACGGAATTTCTCTTTCAAAAATTCGTCGTGTTCCGCAATTCCGAAAACACGGCGGTCAAGCAAGGATCGGAGGAAGCAAAATGAATCTGCAGACGGCAAAAGCCCGCGCCAAAGCGCTGGTCGCGCAAATGACGGCGGAGGAAAAAATGACGCAGCTGGTTTACAATGCGCCCGCGATCGAGCGGCTGGGCATTCAGGACTATAACTGGTGGAACGAAGCGCTGCACGGCGTGGCCCGCGCCGGCACTGCGACGGTCTTCCCGCAGGCGATCGCCATGGCGGCGGCCTTTGATCCCGCCCTGCTCGAGCGCGTGGCGGAGATCATCGCGACCGAGGCCCGCGCGAAATACAACAACAGCGTCGCGCAGGGCGACCGGGATATCTTCAAGGGCCTGACCTTCTGGTCGCCGAATATCAACCTTGTGCGCGATCCCCGCTGGGGGCGCGGGCACGAGACCTACGGCGAGGATCCCTGCCTGACCGCAACGCTGGGCAAGGCCTTTGTCCGCGGACTGCAGGGGGAGGGCGAGTTCCTCAAGGCCTCCGCCTGCGTCAAGCATTTCGCGGCGCATTCCGGCCCCGAAGCGGAGCGCCACGGCTTCAGCTCCGAGGTGTCGAAAAAAGATCTGGCCGAGACCTATCTGCCCGCCTTCGAGCAGACGGTCCGCGCCGGCGTCAGCGGCGTCATGGGCGCCTACAGCGCGATCAACGGCATCCCCGCCAACGCGCATCCGCTGATTGAGGAAACCGTGCGCGGCGACTGGGGCTTTGAGGGCTATTTCGTTTCCGATTGCGGCGCGATCAACGATATCTATCAGCATCATCATTATGTCGAAACCGCCCCTGAGGCGGCGGCGGTCTGCCTGAAGGCCGGCTGCGACCTGAACTGCGGCGACTGCTATGCCCATCTGATCGAGGCGTATGAGCAGGATCTGATCGATGAGGACGATCTGACCGCAGCGGCGGAGCACCTGTTCACGATCCGGTATCTGCTCGGCGAATTCGAGCCGGTACGGCCCTACGCCGATCTGCCCTATGATCTGGTGGACTGCCCCGCCCACCGCGAACAGAATCTGGCCGCCGCGCTGGAGACGGCGGTGCTGCTCAAGAATGAAAATGGCTTCCTGCCCCTCGATCCCAAAACGACGCAGAAGATCGGCGTCGTCGGCCCGAACGCGCTCTCCGTTTCCGCGCTCGAGGGCAATTATGAAGGCAAGGCTTCGGAGTATATCACCGCCGCGGACGGCATCCGCCGCGTCTTCACCGCAGCGGATCTGCGCGTGTCGCCCGGCTCCGTCTATCTGAATATGGAAGAAAACCACTGGGACGGCAACCGCAACATGCTCTCCGACGGCGTCGGCGTTGCAAAACGCAGCGACGTGACGATCCTCTGCCTCGGTCTGAATCCGCAGATCGAGGGCGAATGCGAGGATAAGAACAGCATTCAGCTGCCGCAGGCGCAGCTGGAGCTGGCCGAAGCGGTCTGCGACGCGTGCGAAAACGTCGTCGTGCTCCTGCTCTGCGGCAGCTCCGTCGATATCGGCGAAAAGGTGCGCAATCACGCGAAAGCGATCCTCTGCGGCTGGTATCCCGGCGCGCTGGGCGGTCTGGCGCTCGCGAAGCTCCTGGCCGGCGAAGAGGCGCCCTGTGGTCGCCTGCCCGTGACCTTCTACAGCGCGGCGCGCGCGCTGCCGCCGATGGCGGATTACAGCATGGCGGGCCGCACCTACCGCTACCTGACGGAAGAACCGGTCTGGCCCTTCGGCTTCGGCCTGAGCTATACGACGGTCCAATACGAATCCGCGGCGGTCTCGGCCATGGACGCCGACGAGATCCTGTTGACCGCGACGCTGAAGAACACCGGCCCCCGCGCCGTCAAGGAGAAGGTGCAGGTCTATGCCCGCTATACGGACAGCCGCACCGTGACACCGAATTATCAGCTCTGCGGCCTGCTGCCCGTCGATCTGGCGCCCGGCGAGGAGGCGACCGTGGCGATCCCGGTCGACCGCTGGTGGATCAAGGCCGTCACCGAAGACGGTCAGCGCGTGGAGCCGGACGGCGAAATCACGCTGTTCGTCGGCGGCAGCCAGCCGGATGAGCGCAGCCGCGCCCTCGGCGCCGCCCCCTGCATCGCGCTGGCGCTGCAATAAACCGGGCAATTCAATAATACAGTGCGAAAAAACATCCCCCGAACGCAGCGTGAGAGCCGCGTTCGGGGGATCCTGCTTTCAATTGC
>JAFWCS010000106.1 GCA_017534365.1 Clostridia bacterium
GATCAAGGGGACCGGGCGCAGGATGTGGTTCCTGCACGACCCGATCGAGGACAATGATATTTTCACGTGGGAGTATTATAAATACAACTATCTGAAGACGGTCGTCGCCTCGCTCCTGCACCCGAAGGTCAACACCTACGAGGTCTGCCCCTGGCCGAACCGCGTCTTTCACGGCAGCTATCCCCGCCACGCGCCCGATGCGAAGCCCATCCCCGCCGACTACGCGACGCTGCTCTGTTCCGTGTTTCAGACGCTCGGCGATCTCCCGCTTTCGGAGGCGGAGGGCGGCATCCGGACCGGCGTGCTGCTGAGCGACTCCGCGCTGTTTCAGCGGGATTATTCCGACGGCGTGATCCCGCCCCCCGATTCCCCCGCGGCGGACGCGACGGTGATCTCCGATTCGGCGCAGCTCAAGGACGCCTTCACACAGCGGCTTTTCAAGGGCGCGGGCGACGCGCGGCTGATGCGGGAATATATCCGCAGCAGCACCTTCCCATCCTTCTACGGTCTTTGCCTTCCGCTCCTGAAATACGGCATGCCGGTCCGGCCGGTCTCCCTCGACAATCTCCGGCGCTACAACGGCTATCTTGACGATTATGACGTGCTGCTGCTGAGCTATGAATTCATGAAGCCGGAATCCCCCGACGTCAACAACGCCCTCGCCTCCTGGGTGAAGGCCGGCGGCAAGCTGATCTACATCGGCGACGGCAGCGACCCCTATCATCAGATCCGCAGCTGGTGGAATTCCGCAACGGTCCGCTACCCTTCTGCGGCGGAGCATCTCTTTGAAATGCTCGGCGTCAGCGTGCAGGAAGCGCAGGCGCTCTTCCGCGTCGGCAAGGGCGCGGTCGCCGTGTGGCGCATCGACCCCGCCGAGATCACCTTTTCAAAAGAAAAGGCCGACGAACTGCGCGCGCTTTTCACCCGCGTGATCGGGACGGACGGCGGCACGTGGAACTGCGGGAACGCGATCTCCGTGCGGCGCGGCCCGTATCTGCCGGTCGCGGTCATGGACGAAAGCGTGACCGACACGCCGCTGCGGCTGACCGGTCTGTTTGCCGACATGTTCGATATCCGCTATCAGATCCTCACCGAAAAAACGATCGCGCCCGACGAAAACGCGCTGCTCTTCGATCTTGAAACGATCGCGGAGGAACCGCTGCGCGTGATCGGCACCTCGGCGCGCGTGCTGTCGCTGCACGCAACGGAGGATCGCGTTTCGCTCACCGTCAAAGGCACGGAAGGCGTCAACACCTACACCCGCCTGCGGGTCCCCTTTGAGATCGGGGCGGCGGAGGGGCGGCTTGAAAACGGCGCGCGCGTCGCCGTCGGCGCCGCATACGATCAGAGAAGCCGCACCGTGCTGTTATCCTATGAAGGCGTCCCTGCGCCGCTTGCGATCACGCTGCGCAAATAAGCTGCTGCGGCAGCGCCGCGCAAAACAGAGAAAGAAGGAACGATCATGCGGGACTATTGCAAAATCGTCGATATCTTTTTCGGCTGCGACGAGATCGCGCCGCACGATCCGGCCGGAACGATCGCGGCCAAATGGTTCTTTTTGAAAGCCGGCTGCGGCAACACCTCGCCCGCGGCAACGGTCCCCTTCGGCGCGGTGAGCGTCGGCCCCTATTCCGGCGGCTATCCGACCGGCTATCTGGATCATCTGCCGAATTCCCATTCCCGTCCGCCGCGCTTTAAAGATGGCGAGAAGCTGGCCGGCTTTTCGCATCTGCATCCGAGCGGCATCGGCGCGGTCGGCTATTACTATAACTACGCCGTGGTCACGCCGCGGTATCCCGCCTCCCCCGCGTACCGCATGCCGCAGGACGAAACCGCGTCGCCCGGCTATTACGCGGTCACGCTCGAGGATATCCGCTGCGAGCTGACGACGACCGGGCGCGCCGCGCTGCACCGCTACGCCTTCGGCAGCGCCGGCGGCTGCCTGCACATCGATCTGAGCAATAACGGGCTGTGCCTCCCGGGCGATACGTTCAAATCCTGCGACGTGCGCACGGTCCGCATCGAAGAAGACGCGCACTGCGCGCTGGTTGAATTCGAAGCGGAGGGCGTCACGTTTTATCTCGCGGTGCGCTGCAGCCGCCTGCTGCGCGCGGAGAGCGGCGTGCGGCTGGTCTCCGACTTTGCGTCGACCGGGGAAACGGTCACGCTCAGCGTCGCCTTCTCCCTGCGGAGCTTTGCCAATGCGCGCGCCCTGCTGCCGGCGGCGGACTTCGACGCCGTGCGGGCGGACGCCGGCCGGCGCTGGAACGCCCTGCTCTCCCGCATCCGCATCGAATCCGCGCTGCCGGAAACGGAGGAGATCTTTTACTCCGCGCTCTATCATTCCCTGGTCAAGCCGACGGACTGGAGCGGCGAGAGCTTCCTCTACCCCGGCGACGGCCCGTTCCTGACGGATTTCATCACCC
>JAFWCS010000107.1 GCA_017534365.1 Clostridia bacterium
CAGGGCGGCGCTGTGCAATTCCGCTTCGTTGAGGTCCTCCCCAAAATCATCAGACAGATCCATTTCTTCATAATAGCAGTCATGAACATATTCAATCGCCGCACGCGTGATTTCTTCCGGGGTGAATGATCCGCGTGCAAGCGTGCTGCGGATCAGATTGTAAGGCGAGACAGAATCTGCAAACAGATTCAACAAAGCGTCTTCCCTCCCGGTCAGGTCAAGCATTAAAAATCATCCTTCCAGTCTTCAAAGCCCGCAAACAGCGCCGGGATCTGTGTTTCGGGCAACTCAAGCACGGCGCCGTTTTTCTTCAACGTGATCCAATTGTAACCGAAATAACATTCAAACGTCAGTTCCAGACGCTCAAAGGGCGGTTCGGCCGAAACCAATTCCAGCGCATAAGACGTCATATAGAGTTCGCCGTTGCTGCAAAACGTGGTATTCATCTGAAAACCGTCGATTTTCATGCCGACGGCTTTGCCGAACAGCACGTTGGCATTGCAGTTCGGCGGATTCCACTCGTCGATCCGCATCTCCCACCATTCGTCGAATTGGCCCTCCCACTGCATGGCGTCCAACTCCGCATAATAAACCTCGCCGTATTCATAATCTTCAACAGAACTCAGCGAGAGGATCCTGTCATCCTCCAGCCGGATCAGCAGCGGCGGATCGGTTTCGGCGCAGCAGCGGCGGATCGCGAGTTTCCAATCCTCCGGCAGGGCTTCGTATTCCGCAAAGCTGCGGCAGAGATGGGGTTCGATATAAATCGTGTTATATCCCGTAAGTCTGATATCCTGGATCCGCAGGCCGACGACGCCGAGCGATTGCAAGTGTTTGCGAAACGCGTCTGCGTCCGTTGTAAACGGCTCCATGCCGAAATGCGTCAGTTCCCGTTTGAATTGCAGCATCTCGTCCGATTCCGGTTTCATGCTTCTACATCCTTTCTTTTTTCAAACCGTTTTTTCCATTCTGCCACAAACGCTTCCGCGCCCGCGCGGTCTTCCGGCGCATCGTGCCACCAGCAGTTTTCAAACTCACAGTGATTCATGAGTTTCAGAACGGACGGTTTATAGGTCCTTGACAGCCGCACATTCTCGATCAGCTCGACCGGCGTGCTGTTGAAACAGTATTGTCTTCCCCGCCTGCTTAATCCGATCACACCGATTGTATGATCGGGAAAACGCCAGTACTTCCCGCACAGATAGACTTTCGTACCGCCGGAATACGCGACCGTGCCGTAGCGCAGAATGCCGTTTTCATCAATATGCGTCTTGACGATGTTGCCGACGACGCAGTATTTCCAGGCGGCCTTTTGTGTTTCGTTCATACCGGAGCCTCCTAATAAACGATTTTTTCTCTTTTCGCGCCATACTGTTCCAACAGATCAATGGTTTTCTTTGTTGCCGCCAGAAGATCCTCATCCCCGTATGCTTCATCATACCGGTGATCGATCCAGTCGAGCAGGGTATGCTCTGCGTCATAATAATCGTCAAGGAAGGGATGAATGTTCGGGTCGACGCCCTGCTTCAGCAGCCATTCCGTCATGCGGTGCTCGTTCCATTCCGCCGCATCGACAAGCACTGAATCTCCTGTGATCCCATAGACGGCGGGATTGGCGCCCGCAGCGACACAGGCGTCAAGAAACGCTATGACTGCTTCATTCAGGTTTTCAGCGTCAATGCGAAAACAAGTGACATCGGAAAACACAGAATCCCCGAATTTTGTGATTTCGTTTAGTCGTCGACCGGCTTTTTCATCCAATTTGATCCCTTTGAAATCCATGCGTTCAATCGCTGCTTCCAACGCCGGATCGCTGCATTCGTATTTTCTGTACTGATTGCCAAGGGTCAGGATCCGCGCATCAAACGATTTATAATACGCTTCGCACGCTTCATAAGGATAACGAATTTGCTTATTCCATCGGATCGCAGGCAGATCGCCATACGGCAGGTCGGAAAAGAGTTCCTTCATTTCCTCTTCCGACAGGCTGACGATCCCTTCATACGTCCATCTTTTTCCGTGTTCGGTTTCTTCACAGCGAACCGCAAGGGATTCTTCGATCGAAAACCCGTCGTCGATCAGTTGACGCATGATCGCTTCCTGCCGCGCGGCAACCTGCTCAACCGGATACTGAAATGTGATCGGATAAACGCCGTCAAATTGCTGCTCCCCGAACAGAAGGTTTTCGAGCAGCGGGAATTCATCGGCAACGATCTGCGCGGCCCGTTTCCAGAGCTCAAGCACAAATACTTCCCGGCTGTGAAGGATGCGGAACGTCCGAACATCGTCACTGTCGCTGTTTCCGGAACGGGGCGGCAATTGATAATAATGCAGATTCACGCCATAACAAGAGGTTGTATGGTTGTAAAACCGGATCGGCAGCAAAGACAGAAAGGTCGGCGGATTCTCATCCTTTTCATAAGGGGATGTGCTTTTTGCGATCCAATAGCAATCAAACTGCTCCTGCCAGGTCAGGCCGTCGGTCCAACAGGGCAAATACATGTGATCTTCCTCCTCTCTTTTTCTCCGTTGCCTCAAAATTCAGCGGCATGTTGATGCCCGCTCCTTCATCCTGCCGCTTTCAGTTTACGCCCTTTTCAGTCCGAAAATCCGGACTCATCCCGTCGCTTTGAAGTTATACAGCGGGCGGATGATTATTATGATTTCCGCGGTGGGGGCAATGTTGTTGACGATATCGTCCATGGATTTATACGCCATCGGGCTTTCATCCAGTGTGTTTTCGCATACGCAGGTCGTGTAGACGCCGGCCATGCTTGCGGCGAATTCCTCCACGGTGAAGGTCTCCTTCGCCTGTATCCTGGAATAGAGCCGGCCCGCGCCATGCGGAGCGGAGCAGTTCCAGTCCTCGTTGCCCTTGCCCACACAGAGCAGGCTGCCGTCGCGCATATTGATCGGGATCAGCAGCAGCTCGCCCGCCTTTGCGGAAACAGCGCCCTTGCGGATGATATTCGTCTGATGGTCGATATAATTATGGACGGTTTCAAAGAAGCCGAACGCCTCGGGCGGGCAGCCGAACAGCGCCTCGGTGATCAGCTTCGCCATGGTATAGCGGTTGAGCGCCGCGTAGTCCTGACAGCGCTTCATATCGTCCAGATACTGCGCGCGGTAAACGCCCTCCAGATAGCAGAGCTCTTTGGGCAGCGGCGACGCGGCAAGACGATACTTCTTTTTCAGCTCTTTGATCGCTGCCTGGATCTCCGTCCGGCGGCCGGCGGCCTTGTAGCTGTCGATGAGGGCCTGCTGCTTTTCAAACAGACCGTCCATGCCGCGCATGACGTCATAGGCGAGGTTCTGATAATATTCCGCGACCTGCTTGCCGAGATTTCTGGAGCCGGAGTGGATCACCAGATACTTGCAGCCGTCGTCGTCAACGTCGATCTCGATGAAATGGTTGCCGCCGCCGAGGGTGCCGATGCTGCGCTCGATCCGTCTGGTATCCTTCAGCTGACGATAGCAGTGCATCTCCTGCAGCGCGGGAAAACGGGCGATCCTGCCGGCATGGACGTGGTGGCCGGCGGGAATCTTTTCGCGGATCACGGCATCCAGCCGATCGAAGTCGATCGCAACGTCGCCGAGCTGCACGGTCAGCATGCCGCAGCCGATATCCACGCCCACAACGTTGGGAATCACCTTGTCGCCGAGAACAGCGGTGAAGCCGAACACCCACCC
>JAFWCS010000108.1 GCA_017534365.1 Clostridia bacterium
CAGATCCTGAAAACACCGCGCAAGGACTGCCGCTATTTTGAGCTGGAGCTGCAGACGAAGGACTTCATGAAGTATGCCCGCAGCAACGACGGCAGCCCCAATTCGATCCTCTCCACGCTGATGTTCAAGGCAATCTGCAAGGTGACCTCTCCGAAGATCGCCAAGGCGATCCGCGGCAACATTCTCTGCAACTACCGCGCAGACGTCGGCTGCCCGGAGACCTATCACGATCTGATCCGCCTGCTCTCGATCTATTATCCGAGAGAGCTGGAATCCAGAGACGTCGAATATCTGAGCACGATCACGCGGAGCATGATGTATCTGCAGATGCAGCCGGAATTCAGCGTCGAATCGTTCCGCGCTACCTACAAATCGAAATCCGGCATCGACACGGTCAGCGGTCTTGCGCAGAAGAAACTGTATGCCGTGGCCCACAGCTCCTTCACCAAGCCCCCGGTCGGCTCCTTCCTGATCAGCTACGTCGGCAAAGAGGACTGGGCCGGGCTGGAGGATTACATCGCGCGCATCCACTGCATCACCGACGGCCATCTGATGGTGGAGGTCAACACCCTGCGCGATCAGTTCTATCTGACGTTTATGGAAATGAATCCGGATCACAAGTTCTACGACGCGTTCTGCGAAACGATGCGGGAGGTCGGCATCCAGTATAAGGAGTTCGGCGGCTACGACCGCAACCTCGCCTTTACCGTGCTGCCGAAAAAGTCCATATGACGCGCGGAGGCAACTGCTTCCGGCGCGCTGCCGCGCTGCTGCTGGCCCTGCTGCTGGCGGCGGCTTGCGCGTTGCCTGCTTTTTCCGCGCCGGCGCTCACGCAGGAGGCGGGGCTGTATGCGGCGGACGTGCAGCCGGAGGCCGAAGCTTATCTGCTCGTTTCGCTGGATGATCCGGCGCATCCGGTGATCGCGCAGAAAAACAAAGACATGAGAGAATACCCGGCGTCGCTGACCAAGATCGCGACGGCGGCGGTCGTGCTCGACCACGTGCGCGACCTGCAGCAGACGACGGTCGTTTCCCAGCGCGCGCTGGACGCGCTGGCGGATACCGGCGCGCAGACGGTCGATCTGGCGGCCGGTGACCGGGTGACGTATGAAGAGCTGCTGTATCTGACAATGGTGTATTCCGCCTGCGACGCCTGCCTGGTGCTGAGCGAGGCGGTCGGCGGCACGGAAGAACACTTCGTCGAAATGATGAACGCCTGGGCGGAAGGGCTCGGCTGTCATGACACGCATTTCGTCAATTCCCACGGCCTGCATGAGGACGATCATTATTCCACCGCGGCGGATCTTGCCCGCATGACGCTCGCCGCGCTGGAAAACGACGCGTTTCTCAAATTCGCCGGCGCGACTTCTTACACCTTCCGCGGCAAGACCTATGAGCACACCAACGTCCTGCTGCTGCCGGACGAGCGGTCTGAATACTATCCTTACGCGCAGGGCATCAAGACCGGTACGACAAAAAAAGCCGGCTCCTGCCTGATCACAAAAGGGGAGAAGGACGGCTGCAGCTATCTTGCCGTGCTGCTGGATTCTTCCTACTACCA
>JAFWCS010000109.1 GCA_017534365.1 Clostridia bacterium
ACCAAAATCGTTTTCACCGGCCACGGCAATCACTATTGCGACCTGTTGCGCAAAGGCGCAAAGGCGGGCGAGACGATCGAGATCGCGCTGGAGGTCTATGCCGGCCATGCCTACAAGGGCTGCATGCCGCTGGAGGAGCAGCCGCTGCTGGACTACAATTATCACTTTCAGGGTATCGACGTCTGCGTGAAGGACGAAGAGATCCAGGAATTCTATTTCGATCTGCGCGCGATCAACGAGCTGACCGAGCGCCTGCCGGAAACGTCCTTCCGCCGCGGCGATCTGATCAACGCGCTGTATGAAGTGCACAACCGCGTGCTGTATGCCCGCGCCGATACCGACGACGCGACCTTCCGCGCCGCGCTGCGCAGCGCATGGCCGTTCCTGAAGGACGTGCTTGCCGTCAAAAACGGCCCGGAGGCGTCCGAGGCCTGCGTGATCGGCCATTCTCATATGGACACGGCCTGGCTCTGGCACGTGCCGGAGACGGTCAAGAAGTGCGCGCGCACCTACGCGAACCAGATTGCGCTCATGGAGCAGTATCCGGAGTATAAATTCATCCAGAGCTCCTCCTGCCATTCCGATTTCATCCGCAAATATTATCCTGCGCTCTTTGAACGCATTCAGGCGCAGGTGGCGGCCGGGCGGTATGAGCCGAACGGCGGCGTCTGGGTGGAATGCGACTGCAACATCACCTCAGGCGAATCGATGGTGCGCCAGTTCCTCTGGGGCCAGCGCTTCACCCGCAAATACTTCAACTATACCTCCAACTGCTTCTGGCTGCCGGATACCTTCGGCTACAGCGCGGCGATCCCGCAGATCATGAAGGGCTGCGGCGTCGAGTATTTCCTGACGACCAAAATCGCCTGGAACGATACGAACCGCTTCCCCTATGATACCTTCTACTGGGAGGGCATCGACGGCACGAAGGTCTTCACGCATTTCAACCGCACGCATATCTGGCCCGGGCCGAAGGGACTGATCCACGGCGTTTCCGGCGACCGCAATCGCGGCGACGCGCCGATCATGGAACGCTCCGTGACCCGCAGACGCATCATTGCCTACGGTTACGGCGACGGCGGCGGCGGCCCGCAGTTTGAGATGATCGAGATGGCGCGGCGCTGCGCCGATCTCAATGGCTGCCCGAAGGCGAAGAACGCGCGCGTGGGCGATTATATGCAGGAGATGGAGACTGCGGCGAAGAACCCCAACACCTATAAAGGCGAGCTGTATCTGGAGCTTCACCGCGGCACGCTGACCAACCAGCACCAGATCAAGCGCAACAACCGCAAAGCGGAGCTGGCCCTGCGCGATCTGGAGCTGCTGACCGTGGACGCCGCTGTGAAAGCGGGCAAGCCCGCGTCCGAGGAGGCGATCGCCCCGCTTTATGAGAAGCTGCTGATCAACCAGTTCCACGATATCCTGCCCGGCACCTGCATCCACCCGGCGCACGTGCAGTCGCTGCAGGAGACCGGCTGGATCATCGAGACCGCGCGCAAAGGCGTCCTTGACGCCGTGACCGCGCCCGGCAGCCGCGTGACGCTGACGAATACGCTTTCCTTTGACCGCTGTGACCCGGTGTTCCTGCCCTGCGCGGCGGGGCTGATCGCGGATCTGCCCTGCAAGCAGCAGCGCTACACCGATCTGGACGGCACGCAGATGCTGATCCTCAGCGGCGTGACTGTGCCCGCCTTCTCGACCGTTGCCTTTGATCTGATCCCCGGCGAACCCGCAGGGGAGAGCGAGATCGCGCTGACGGACGCGGGCGTCGAAACGCCGTTCGCCTCGGTGACCTTCAATGAAAAGGGCTACATGGCCTCCTTCGTTGATAAACGGATGCAGCGCGAGCTCTGCGGCGGCCTGCCGCTGGGCGCCTATCTGATGGCAGAGGATCTGCCCGCCGCCTGGGATAACTGGGACGTGGACGCGGATATCGAAACTAAGTTTGCCGACACAGCGGAATTGCTCGAACGCAAGGTCGTTTCCCACGGCCCGGCCGCGCTGGTCATTCGCAGCGTCTACCGCATTTCGCCCAAATCGACCGTGACGCAGGATCAGTGCTTCTTTGCCGATACCGCCGAGGTGCACTATGATATCCGCATGGATTGGCAGGACGACCACCGCTTCCTCAAAACGGCGTTCGATACGACCCTGCAGAGCGATTTTGCCCGCTTCGAGATCCAATTCGGCCACGTGCTGCGCCCGACCACGCGCAACCAGTCGCTCGAGAAGGCGAAATTCGAGGTCGTCAATCACAAATTCACCGATCTCTCCGAGACCCGCGCCGGCGCGGCGATCCTCAACGACGGCAAGTATGCCATCACGGCCGAGGGCGGCAAGCTCCGCCTGTCGCTCCACAAGGGCGGCACGCGGCCGGATTTCGTGGGCGACCACGGTCTGCACAAAGCCGTGTTCTCCTTCCTGCCGCATACCGGCGGCTTCTGCGCCGAAGCTGTCATCCGCCCGGCCTATGAGCTGAACGTCCCCGTCGTGGTCGGCAAAGGCGAATTTGCCCTGCAGGCGCTGGCGGTGCCGCAGGCGGCGAACGTGATCGTGGAAACGGTCAAGCCCTGCGAGGACGCCGAAAATGCCTGCATCGTCCGCCTTTACGAGGCCGAGGGCACCTACACGGTCTGCCCGATGACCTATGCGGACAGCGTGAAAGAGATCGAGCAGACAAATATGCTCGAGGAGACGCAGGCGGCGTTGACCGGCGACGCGCTGACCTTCCGCCCGTTCGAGATCAAGACGCTCAAGCTGTATTACTGAGATGATCTGGATTATGCTGGCGATCGCCTGCCTGCTGCTCTTCGGCGTCGTCTTTTCACAGCATCGCAATGACGATGAGGATCCGGATGAGCAGGAGGATC
>JAFWCS010000110.1 GCA_017534365.1 Clostridia bacterium
GCCGACGGCATGACCAAGCAGGAAATGTTTGAATACATCAAGGCGCACTCCATCCCCTGCCCCCATTGCGGCAAACACAATTTCACCGAGATCCGTGAATTCAACCTGATGTTCCAGACCTTCCGCGGCGTGACCAACAACAGCAAGAGCGTCATCTATCTGCGCCCCGAAAACGCGCAGGGCGAATACGTCAACTATCTCAACGTCCAGCGCTCCATGCGCGCGAAGCTGCCTTTCAGCATCGGCCAGATCGGCAAGGCCTTCCGCAACGAGATCACGCCGGGCAACTTCACCTTCCGCACGATCGAATTCGAGCAGATGGAGTTCCAGACCTTCTGCAAGGAGGGCACGGACACCGATCTTTACGAATATTTCAAGGCCTACGGCAAGAAATACTATGAGGATCTGGGCATCGCGCCGGAGCATCTGCGCTATCACGACCACGAGAAGCTCGCGCACTATGCGAAGGCCGCCTGCGACATCGAATTCCTCTTCCCCTTCGGCTGGGGCGAGATCAACGGCACCCACAACCGCACGAATTTCGACCTGACCCGCCACCAGGAATACAGCGGTCAGAAGATGGATTATCTGGATCCCGAAACCAACGAGCGATTCATCCCCTTCATCATCGAATCCACCTACGGCCTGGACCGCACGGTGCTCGCGCTGCTGTGTGAAGCCTATGACGAGGAGGTCGTGGACGCGGAGAAGTCGACACCCGCGTCGTGCTGCACCTCAACCCCGCCGTGGCGCCCTTCAAGGCCGCCGTGCTGCCGCTTTCCAAGAAGCTCAGCCCCAAGGCGCTCGAGGTCTATGAAAGCCTCCAGAAGAAATTCATGGTCGATTTCGACGAGACCGGCTCCATCGGCAAGCGCTACCGCCGCGAGGACGAGATCGGCACGCCGCTGTGCATCACCTACGATTTCGATTCCGAAACCGACGGGTGCGTCACCGTGCGCGACCGCGACACCATGCAGCAGGAGCGCATCCCCGTCGACGCGCTCGAGGCCTATATCGCCGCCCGCATTCAGTTCTGATTCCAACACTGGCAGGCCGCTCCGGCTTGCCAGTGTTTTCGCAAGAAAGGATACTTTATGAGACCTGTTCAGTTGACCGAAACCGTGCTGCGCGACGCGAACCAGTCCCTGATCGCCACGCGCATGCCCTTTGAAGCCTTCGCGCCGATCCTGCCGACGCTGGACCGCGCGGGCTATTACTCGCTGGAATGCTGGGGCGGCGCCACCTTCGACGCCTGCCTGCGCTATCTGGATGAGGATCCGTGGGAGCGCCTGCGCAGGATCCGCAAGGCCTGCCCCAACACGAAGCTGCAGATGCTCCTGCGCGGGCAGAACCTGCTCGGCTACAAGCATTATCCGGATGATGCCGTGCGCCTGTTCGTCAAAAAGAGCATCGAAAACGGCATCGACATCCTGCGCATTTTCGACGCGCTCAACGATATCCGCAATCTGGAGGTCGCGATCGACGAAACGCTCAAAAACGGCGCCGTTGCCTCGGGCGCGATCTGCTTCACCCACAGCCCGATCCATGACGCCGAGCATTTCGTCCGCTACGCAAAGCAGCTGGAAAGCCGCGGCGTGCAGACCATCTGCATCAAGGACATGGCCGGCATCATGAGCCCGAAGGAGGGCTATGACCTAGTCAGGGCGCTGAAGGAAACGGTCAAAACGCCGATCGTCATTCACACCCACGCCACCACGGGGCTCGGCTTCATGACGCTGCTCAAATGCGTGGAGGCCGGGGCGGACGTGATCGACACTGCGATCTCCTGCTTTTCCGGCGGCACCGCGCAGCCGGCGACCGAAACCATGGCCTACGTGCTGCGGCAATACGGCTATGACGTGCCGCTGCAGGACGCCGTCTGCCGCGAGATCAATGAGTTCTTCAAGCCCGTGCGCGCCGACGCGCTCAAAAGCGGCCTGCTGAATCCCGTCGTCATGGGCACGCAGCCGGAGGCGCTGATCGATCAGATCCCCGGCGGCATGCTCTCCAACCTCGTCGCGCAGCTCACCGCGCAGAAAAAGCTCGATCAGCTCGACGCCGTGCTGGAGGAAACGCCGCGCGTGCGCAAGGATCTCGGCTATCCGCCGCTGGTCACGCCCATGAGCCAGATGGTCGGCGTGCAGGCAACGTCCAACGTGCTCGCCGGCGAACGCTATAAGAATATTTCCAAGGAAGTCAAGAGCTATATCCGCGGAGAATACGGCCGCGCGCCGGGCAAAATCGATCCCGCGCTGCAGGCCGCCGTGCTGGGTGACGCCGCGCCGCTCACCGGCCGCTTTGCCGACACGCTGCCGCCCGCCGTGGAGGCTGCCCGCGCCGCGCTCGGCGGCAAGGCGAGCGATGAGGACGTGCTCTCCTATATCGCCTTCCCCGCGCAGGCAGAGGCCTTCTTCGCCAAACGCGAGGAAAAGAAAAAGCACACCTTTACCTATACTGTGCGGAAAGTGGAGGAGGATGCCTGATGCCGCTGCATATTCTCGACCCCGCCGGGCCGATGCCGATCCCGCAGGCACTGCTGGTGGCCGCGGCCGGCATTCTGACCACACTTGCGGAGCTGGGCGTCATCACGCTGATGATCCTGCTGCTCTCCAAGGTGATCCGCGCCGTGACCGCGAAGCTTGCGCCGGAGGAACCGGCGCCGGTCTCCGCGCCCGCCCCCGCCCCGCAGGCGCAGCCCCTGCCCGCTGACGAAAGCCGGGGCACACTGACGCTCGAGGGCGTGGATGAGCCGACCGCCGCCGTCATCATGGCGATCGTCAGCC
>JAFWCS010000111.1 GCA_017534365.1 Clostridia bacterium
GGCCCTCCGTCCAGCTCTGGCCGGAGGTCCCCACCCACAGGGAAGAGGTTCCCTACCCCAGACGGAACTTCAAAGGAACGACCCGGGTCCCTCCTCTGCTCGGGATCGCTCCGGGCTCCGGATTCACGTGCAGCGCGTAGCCGACCACGCGCGACCAGCGCGGGTTCCCGGCAAGCAGCGCCACCTGCCCGTAGGTTGCCACCTTGCCGCGCGGGATCCGCCGCACGACGGCGTAGATTCTGTCAAACGTATTCACGCGGTTTCCTCCGGGGTTTCCTGCTGCGCAAGCAGCACCTCTTTGTTCGTGCCGTAGAAGATATCGTCCCGCCCGCTGAGGAAGCGGCAGAAGTCTTCGAATTTCTTCCAGCTGTTGTCGATGTCGAATTCATAGGCGTGTCCCCAGATATAAAAGAGCGCAGGCGTTTCGGGCCGCAGCGCGACGAAGCGTTCGGCGAGCGCGCGCATTTCATCGAATTCCATCAGGTGATGGACCGTCGGCTTGAATGCAAACAGATTATCCTGCAGGTCAAAGCTGTGGCTGCTGACGATCGTCCGGCAGTAGCGGATCCCCGTGCTCTGCCGTATGAGCCCGGCCACACGGTGATCATAATTCACGCCGCCGCCCGGGTAGGCGAAGCCGACGACCTCGTAGCCCGCAAGCTCGGAGAGGCGCAGCCGGTCCTCCTCCACCTGCCGGATCACCTCCCGGTCCTCCTGCGCCGGGAGCATCGGATGAGTCAGCGTGTGGGAGGCGATCTCATGCCCTTCGTAGATCCTGCGGATCTCGCCCGGCTGCGGCTTGCAGTGCGCAACCGTGACGCCGTCGCGAATCAGCGCGTTTGCGGTTCCCAGCAGGCCGGAGTTGAGGTTGAAGGTGCATTTCAGGCCGTATTTGTTCAGGATCTCGATCAGCCGCTGATCCTGCGTCACGCCGTCGTCATAGCTGAAGGTGACGGCTTTCATTTTACCGTGAAACATCGTGTTTCCTCCTTTTTTCAGAACCAGACCGTGACATAGCTTTTGCCGTCCTGCCCGGCGGCGGCGTAATCGGTGAGGAGCAGATCGCCCGCTTCGGTTGCCGCCTGTATGCGAATCCGCTCGCCCGGCAGCGGCGCGAGTGCGCGATGCCGCACGGCGCCGGTCTCATCCCGGAGGAACCGGATCTGTCTGCCCGGCGCGTAAAGGCCGGCGGTGGCCGTGTCCGCAGCCAGCGTATAGCCGCCGAACGAAAACGCGCGCTTGCCGTTGATCTGTGTTTCCGTCCACTTCGGGACGACGCGGAGGGAGAGCGCCTCTCCGTCGGCGACGGCGTCAAAGTGATAATAGCCGTTTTCCGGCGCGGGCAGTTCCCCGTTTCGGCGCGCAAGGATCTGCGTGGATTCATCGCCCGCCGTTACGCGCAGCGGAATGCGCAACCCCGCCGGCGTGCTGAGCCGGATGGCTTCCGCTGTGATCGACAGGCGGACCTCGCCGCCGCCGATCCGGAAGGTATAGTCGCCGCAGACCGGGTCGTTGACGCTGAGCAGGCCGTCTTGCTCCGTGACGCAAAGCAGGGGATACAGGCCGAAGCCCGCCGAGGCGATGCAGGCGCAGCAGCCGAAGTGCGTGCCGTCCGCAAACTGCTTGAAGCCGCCGATCCCGCGGGCACGCATGCCGTCGCAAAGGGGCGAATAGCTGTCGAAGGTCATGCCCGGCAGCCAGGTCTGTTTCTCTCTGCTGAATTGATCGTAACCGTTGCGGTTGAGCGCGCCGGCCAGCGCGTTCAGCGCGCTTTTGCGGATGGCGTCGAAGTATTTTTTATCGTCCGTCTCAAAGAACAGCCGGGCGAGCAGCCGCATGAGCGTGACGGTCACGCAGGTCTCCTGCATGATCTCGCTGCTCGGTTCGGTCTGACGGAGTGTGGAGTGGTCAAACAGCTCGTGCGTGCAGCCGCAGGAGCCGATCGCGGTGAAATCCGTCTCCAGCAGGCGGTCCGCGAAGCGGATGACCACGTCACGATAATCCGCGTTCCCGGTGCACTGCGCATAGGCGAGCAGCCCCTCGAAGAAGCTCATGGTCTCGTAGGCCTTGGTTTCCGGGAATTCAAACGGCGCCTTGCCGGCCTTGACGCAGTCGATCAGATTTCCCAGACTGCAGCCGCCGCCGGCGATGATATATTCCGCGAAGTCGAGATAGCGCTTCTCCTGCGTGTCGCAGTAGAGGCGCACGAAGGGCTCGAGGATGCTCGCGGAGTTGACGCTGCCCCACCAGAGCCCGGTCGCAAGCAGGTCGATCTTCCCCGGACCGATGCGGTCAATAATATAGTCTGCGTGGCCTTTCAGCGCCTGCAGGATGCGGGCCGCGAGCGCCGGATCCCGGCAGATCTCAAGATAATGCTGCAGCCCGGTCATCACGTATTTGCGGGCCCAGAGATCCCAGCCGTAGAATTCCTTCTCCGGGCTGTAGGCGCTGATCCTGCCGCTCGGCTCCTGCTTTGCGAGCAGGCCCTCCACGGCCTCGGTCAGCATGGCATGCAGGGCGGGCGACTGCGTGACGGTATAGACCAGGCAGGCGCCGCGCATCATTTTGCCCCAGTATTCCCCGCGCCAGCCCTGATCCGCGTCGTCGATCCCGGAGGAGAAGACGTTGACGCAGTTTTGCCACAGCGCACGGTTGAGCAGCTGGCGGTCGGTGATGAAGCGCAGATCCTCCGCAAAAGGTCCGCGGACGTTACAGCGTTCCGGAAACATACAGCTCCCTCTTTTCATTCTGATTTCAGATATTGATCCACGCAGGCAAAGAAGCTGCGCATGATCGCGGCAAGCGCCGCCTTGTCTTCGCAGCCGTGGCCGGACTGCGGGAAGGAGATGAAAGTGTGCGGCACGCGGCAGGCGGTCAGCTTTGCATCCAGCTCTGTCGCGGTCCGATACGGCACGACCGCATCCTCCTCGCCGTGGCCGAAGACGGTGGGGACCGCAGTCTCGTCAACGTAATTGATCGGCGACCAGTCGGCCAGCGCAGGCTTTGCCGGCGTGAAATCGTCGGGCGGGATCACGGTGCGGATCCCCTTGCCGATCACGTCGCGGTAATACGCCGCGTCGACGATCCGCGGCGCGCCGGGGTCAGCGTTGTAGTAAAAGCCATACGTCAGATCGGCGGGGCCGCAGAGCGTTACGGCGCAGACGGGCCGGATGGGCGCGGCGTCCTTCCTTGCGTAGGCGTAAAGCAGCGAAAGATGACCGCCGGCGGAAATGCCGGTCAACAGGACCCGGTCGAGATCAACGCCGCAGGCAGCGCCCTGCGCCCTGATCGCCGCGAGCGCCGCCGTGATATCGTCCAGCATGTCCGCGAAGCCGACGGTATTGGAAACAAAACGGTAATTGAGCGCCGCCGCGGCGACGCCTTTTGCTTGACAAACCTGCAGCAGGGCGTCCCGGTATTCCGATTTATCGCCCTGTGCCCAGCCGCCGCCGTGGATGCAGAACACCAGGCCGAGGCGGCCGGAGGCGCCCCGCGGGAGCACAAGATCATAGGTCTGCCGCGGGCTATTCTCTTTTGCATACGGCCGGTCAAAAAACGGGCGGCAGTTGCCGTGACCTTGGGCTGCGTTCATGGCGTTCCTCCTCAGACGGCGTCGACGGCGGCTTTGATTTTTCGCTTGATCTCATCAAAGTCGATCGGCGTGTAGCCGATCCGTTCCACGCAGGCGCAGAAATGCTGCGGGCTGCAATCCCGGACGACCGGCGAGGCGTGCACGTGGCCGAAGAGATTCGCATAGGGCATGTTGATGTTGACGTAAAGCGCTTCGTGGGAAAGGATCCAGAAGCCGTCGAGGATCACGGGCAGGTCATAGACTTCGGCAAAGCCGAGATCGCGGTACGCCTGATTGCTGCGCACGTCGTGGTTCCCTTTGATCAGATATTTGGTTCCGTTCAGTTGGGAGAGCAGCGCCGCTTCCTGCCCGGGGACGCTGAAATCGCCCAGATGATAGACCCTGTCCTCCGGGCGAACGGCGGCGTTCCAGCGCGCGATGAGCGCCGCGTCCATCTCCGCAACGCTGGCGAAGGGACGGTTTTCATAGCGGAAGATATTCGCGTCGCCGAAATGCGTGTCTGCAATAAAAAAGGTTTTCATTCTGTAGAACGCCCCTTATTTTTTCAGATAAGCCGAGGAAACGGGAAAATCGAAATAGGTGTCGGGATACGGCTCCTGCGCAAGCGTGAAATGCCACCACTCGCACTCCAGCGGCGCGAAGCCGTTGCGCAGCATCGCCTTGCGCAGCGTCTGCCGGTTTTCATACTGCGCGGGCGTGACCGCCTGCGAATCCGGATGCGAGATCTCGCCGAAGAAATCGAAGGGGCTGCCCATATCCAGCTCCCTGCCGGTCTGCATATCCAGCAGCGTCAGGTCAACGGCGCTGCCGCGGCTGTGACTGGACTGCTTGGCAATGTAGCCCTGCTCAAACAGATCCTGCTTCATCAGATCCGGATAGAAATACGGCTTCATGCGGATGTCGGTGTCTTCGATGCCCCAGAGCACGAAATGCCGGACGGCCGTCGCCGGGCGGTAGGCGTCGAACACCTTCAGCCGCAGCCCCTGCACGAGCAGCTCGCTGCTCACGGTCTTCAGCGCCCGCGCCGCCTCGATGGTCAGCAGCGCGCAGGGCTCCTCATAGCCGTCGATCCGGTCCCCGATGAAGTTATAGGTGGAATGATAGCGGATCTCCTGCACGATCGCCGGCACATAATCCGCAAGGACCACGAAGCCGGAGGGATCCGCTTTGACTCGTTTTTCAAAATCAGGCGTCATGGCGGTCGCTCCTTTCGTTTCTGGCGGCAAGCGTCTCCCACGCGGAACGCGGATCCGCCTGCGTCTGCTGCGCCGGGCGCAGGCTGCCCCCGCGCACGGTGAGCTCAAACGTCGCGCGGATCTCTTCGGAGGAAACGCCGAGCATCAGCGTGTGGCTGCCGTCATGCAGACCGTACACCATTGCCGCGTCATAATAGCAGAAGGCGTCCGGCGTCAGATGCAGCGACACGGCCTTGCATTCGCCTGCTTTCAGCGCGACGCGCGCGTAAGCCTTGAGCGCCTTCATCGGCCGCACGACCGCGCAGCCGTGGGAGCCGAGATAGAGCTGCACGACCTCTGCGCCGTCAAAAACGCCGGTGTTCGCGATGCGGAAGGCAACGTCGACGCCGGCCTGCGACACGGTCATCCGCACGTCGGAGATCTCAAACGAGGTGTAGCTCAGGCCGAAGCCGAAGGGATAGAGCGGCTTGCCGTCGTTGTCGCAGTAGGCGTAGCCGCGTCCTGAGGGCTTGCGGGAATACACCAGCGGCAGCTGCCCGACGGATTTCGGGATCGTGATCGGCAGCTTTGCGCTGGGATTCGTTTCGCCGAAAAGGATCTCGACGAGCGCCTTCGCGCCCTGCTCGCCGGGATACCAGGTTTCCAGAATGGCGGGCGCCTGCTCCGCCCAGGCGGTCATATCGATCGGCGCGCCGTTCTGCAGCAGGATCACCGTGCGGCGGCTTGCTTTGCACAGGCGCAGGATCGACCGCTCCTGATCGTCCGTGATCTCCTGCGCCGCTTCGTCAACGATCAGACCGCCTTCGCGCCGTTCTTCTTTTTTCACGGTGACGGAGGGCAGACGCAGATCGCTGCGGTCGCTGCCCTCGCCCTCGAGGATGGAAGTGAAATAGAGGTTGACGTCGCAGGTCGGCGCAACGGCTTCGATCTCACTGCTTTCGCAGAACAGGATCTGCGCGGAATCGCCGAACCGCGCCTGCAGCGCCTCCAGCGGCGTCGGGGCATCCGCGCCCTGCCACGGCGCGCCGTAGGGGCCGGAATAATTCGCGCCGATCGGGATGAGCTTTGCGCTTTGCCCGAAGACGCCGATTCGTTTTATGGATGTTTGTTTCAGCGGCAGAATGCCGTCGTTTTTCAATAAGACGATGGATGCGCGGGCCGCTTCCAGCGCGAGCGCCCTGTGCGCGTCGCACCGCACGAGCCGCTGCGCCGCGTCGGGGTCGCGATACGGCTGCTCAAACAGGCCGAGGCGGAATTTTGCGGTCAGCACGCGCAGCACGGCGACGTCCAGCTGCGCTTCGGTCAGCGCGCCGGTCTCGATCGCCTCCTTCACCGCGTCATAGCGGCAGAAGGGGAGGATGACGTCCAGCCCCGCCTTGAGTGCCAGCGCGGCGGCCTCGGCGTCGGTATTCGCCATCTTGTGGGCTTCGCGCAGGCCCTCCACGCCGCAGTAATCGGAGACGACGAAGCCGTCGAAGCCCCATTCATCGCGCAGGATTTCCGTGAGCAGGCGCCGGTTGGCCGTGCAGGGCAGGCCGTCCCAGCCGTTATAGGCCGCCATGACGGACTGCGCCCCGGCGTCGATGCAGGCGCGGAAGGGCGGCAGCACCGTTTCGCGCATGGCGCGCTCGCCGGTCTCCGCATAGTTGGAATCCCGGCCGCCGAAGCCGTAGTTATCCGCAAAATGCTTGGGCGTGGCAATTACGCCGTTTTTTTGCAGCCCGCGGCACATCGCCGCGCCGAGGTCGGAAGTCAGCTGCACGTCCTCGCCGTAGGTTTCCACGGTCCGGCCCCAGCGGCAGTCCCGCGCAAGATTGACCACGGGAGAAAACACCTGCCGCACGCCGGCAGCGCTGCATTCTTTGCCGATCGCGTCGCCGACCCGCTCCACGAGCGCGGGGTCAAAGGAGGAGGCCAGCGCGATGGGCTGCGGGAAATTGGTGCACATGCCCCACTGCGCGCCGTGCAGGGCCTCGCCGTTTTCGATCGGCGGGATCCCGTGCGGCTGCGCCTCGATGCTGCAGCGCACGTCCTCGTTGATCTGCGCCGTTACTTCGGCGGGCGAGGCGGGCGCCGGGCGCTGATAATGCATGAAATGCCCCGGATTGCGGTAGGCGCCGCAGAGGGGGTTTCTGCGTTCCCGATAGTCGCCGGTCGTGTCAAAGATCATCTCCGCGGTGACCTGATAGATTTTTTCTTCCGGAGAGAGCTCCCGAAGCAGCGCGTTTGCCCGCTGCGCGGCGCGGTCGTTCATGAGATCCCCTCCTTACTCTGCGGATGCGGGCACGAGCCGAATGACTTCATAATGGCAGCCGGCCTGCGTGCGCAGAGGCATCCGCCAGCCGCAGGCGCCCGCGGAGACGTTCATCACGGCGTTCCCCTCGGTATAGTCGCCGTAGCAGTAGCTGAACAGCCGGAAGAACGTGCCCAGCGGGAAGAGCTGACCGGCGTGGGTGTGACCGGAGAGCTGCAGATCCGCGCCGACGGCGAGGTTGTCCTTGAATTGCACCGGCTGGTGATCCGCGACGATCAGATACGCGGCCGGATCGGGGTTCACAAGCGCGGAAGCGGGCAGGCGGCCTTCTTTTTCGGACACGTCCTCCCGGCCGAGCAGCAGCAGATCCGGCGCGATTTTCGCAAAGGAATCCTTCAGCAGGATCACGCCGTTGGCCTGCAGGGCAGCTTCCAGCTCCGCCTGCGTGAATTTCTTCCCGCCTGCGTATTCCGCATGCCCCTGCCGGTCATGGTTGCCGTAGAGATAATAGACCGGCGTTTCAAAATCGGCAAAGAGA